>JAFEDM010000300.1 GCA_018241625.1 Pseudomonadota bacterium
CGAACCCCGCGCCGGTGACGCCTTCGACGGTGACGGCCGCCGCGCCCAACGCCGCGACGCAGGCCGCGCCCGCGAAACCCGCCGCCGCGACGCCGCCGAAGCCCGCGGCCAGGCCGCCGATCCCGCCCGGGGCGACTGCGCCCCATTGACCGCCCGCGCGATGTGACTTGGGTTCGGCGCCCGGACCGCCTATTTTCCGCCGCGTCATGAGTGACCAAGACCACACTTCCGTGCGCCCCTGGCGGGCCATCCAGCGGCGCAAGAGCCGCAAGATCCGCGTGGGCGACGTGGAGGTCGGCGGCGACGCGCCGATCACCGTCCAGTCCATGACCAACACCCTGACGGCCGACGCCCAGGCGACCATCGCGCAGGTGCGCCAGCTGGAGGAAGCCGGCGCCGACATCGTGCGCGTCTCCTGCCCCGACGAGGATTCCACCAAGGCGTTCAAGACCATCGCCAAGGCGGCCAAGGTCCCGCTCGTGGCCGACATCCATTTCCACTACAAGCGCGGCATCGAGGCGGCCGAGGCGGGCGCCGCCTGCCTGCGGATCAACCCGGGCAACATCGGCAGCCCGGACCGGGTCCGCGAGGTGATCCAGGCCGCCCGCGACCACGGCTGCTCCATGCGCATCGGGGTCAACGCCGGCTCGCTGGAACGCGACCTGCTGGAAAAGTACGGCGAGCCCTGCCCGGACGCCATGCTGGAGAGCGCGCTGCGCCACGCCCGCATCCTGCAGGACCACGACTTCCACGAGTTCAAGATCAGCGTGAAGGCGTCCGACGTCTTCATGACCGTCGCCGCCTACAACCTGCTGGCCAAGGCCATCGACTGCCCGCTGCACCTGGGCATCACGGAAGCCGGCGCTCAGCGCACCGGCACCGTGAAGTCCGCGATCGGCATGGGCAACCTGCTCTGGGCCGGCATCGGCGACACCATCCGCGTCAGCCTGGCCGCCGACCCTGTGGAAGAGGTCAAGGTCGGCTTCGACCTCCTGAAATCGCTGGGCCTGCGCCATCGCGGCGTGAACATCATCGCCTGCCCGTCCTGCGCGCGGCAGGGCTATGACGTGATCCGGACGGTCGAGGCGCTGGAACAGCGCCTCGCCCACATCGCCCAGCCCATCAGCCTGTCGATCATCGGCTGCGTGGTGAACGGCCCGGGCGAAGCGCTGATGACCGACCTCGGCTTCACCGGCGGCGGCAAGGGCGCCGGCATGGTCTATGTGGCCGGCAGGCCCGACCACAAGATGGACAACGACAAGATGGTCGACCACATCGTCGAGCTGGTCGAGGCCAAGGCCAAGGAACTCGACGCCGCGAAGCTGGCGGCGGAATAGTCATCCCTCCTCTTTAGGGGAGGGACAGGCCGCGGAGCGGCCAGGGTGGGGGTTTCTGGTTCCTCCCCCAACTCAGCGTTCCGACCCACCCTTCCCCACCCGACCTCGCTGCGCTCGGCCACCCTCCCCTGAAGAGGAGGGATGATAGGAAAATGACGCCCGAGTCACTCTTGCGCGCCCCTGCCATCCGCGCTTAGGTGCCCGCGCCTTTTTCGGGAGAAACCTCATGGCGGCTGCAGACGGCAACTGGAAGATCACGATCAACACGCCGATGGGCGCCCAGGAGGTGAACGCTTCCATCACCACCAACGGCGACACCTTCACCGGCAAGACCTCGGGCCGCATGGGCGAGAGCGAAGTGTCGGGCAAGGTCGACGGCGACACCCTGACCTGGAGCGCCAACATCACCCAGCCGATGCCGATGACGCTCGAGTTCACCGCCACGGTGAGCGGCGACTCGATGAGCGGCAATGTGAAGCTGGGCGCCTTCGGCAACGCCCCGCTGTCGGGCGTGCGCGCCTAAGCACATCGCTGAAATCCGCGAAGGCCCCCGCCGGCGACGGCGGGGGCCTTTTGCTTTGCACGCGGCGGGACGCTAGAGGAGGCGCCTCATGCGACTCCCCCAGGCCCGTCTCGATCAGGTGCTCGACCGCTTCCGCGAGATCGAGGCGCGCATGGGCGCGGCCACCGACGGCGCGGAGATCGTCAAGCTCTCCAAGGAGCACGCCGAGCTGAAGCCGGTGGTCGAGGCGGTCGAGGCCGTGCAGCGCGCGCGGGCCGAACAGCCCGACCTGGAGGCCATGGCCAATGGCGACGACGCCGACATGGCCGCCATGGCCCGCGACGAGCTGGAGGCGCTGAAGGAGCGCCTGCCGGTGCTGGAGCGCGAGGTGGCGCTGCTGCTGGCGCCCAAGGACAAGGACGAGAACGCGTCCGCGATTCTGGAAGTGCGGGCTGGCACAGGGGGCGACGAAGCCGCCCTGTTCGCCGGCGACCTGTTCCGGATGTACCAGCGCTACGCCGCCGAGCACGGCTGGCGGGTGGAGGTCGACAGCGTGTCCGAGGGCGACGCCGGCGGCTACAAGGAGATCATCGCCTCGGTCACCGGCGACGGCGTGTTCGGCCGGCTGAAGTTCGAGAGCGGCGTCCATCGGGTGCAGCGCGTCCCGGCCACCGAGGCGCAGGGCCGCATCCACACCTCCGCCGCCACCGTCGCCGTCCTGCCGGAGCCCGAGGACGTGGAGATCGAGATCCGCGACCAGGACATCCGCATCGACACCTACCGCTCCTCCGGCGCCGGCGGCCAGCACGTGAACAAGACCGACTCGGCCGTGCGCATCACCCACCTGCCGACCGGCATCGTGGTGACCAGCTCCGAGAAGTCGCAGCACCAGAACCGCGCGCGGGCCATGAAGGTGCTGCAGGCCCGCCTCTACGAGCAGCAGCGCGAGGCGCTGGACAGCGCCCGGGCCGACGCCCGCAAGAGCCAGGTGGGCTCCGGCGACCGTTCCGAGCGCATCCGCACCTACAACTTCCCGCAAGGCCGGGTGACCGACCACCGCATCAACCTGACCCTCTACAACCTGCCCAAGATCATCGAGGGCGAGGCCCTGGACGACGTCATCGACCCGCTGATCGCCGAGGATCAGGCCGCGCGGCTGTCGGCGCTCGAGGACGAGTTCGGCTAAGGCGCGCCCAGCGCGGCGACCACCTCGTCGACCACGCTGTCCCAGTCGCCGGGTGTCTGCTGGCAGAACAGCCGCGCGCTCGGATACCAGATCGAAGGCTCGCCGCGCGGCCAGTGCCAGTCCAGGGCGTGGGCCGCCAGCATCACCCAGACCGGCGCGCCCAGGGCGCCCGCCAGGTGGGCGACCGAGGTGTCGACCGTGACCACCAGGTCCAGGCCCGCGATGATGTCGGCGGTGTCCTGGAAATCGCGCGCGCCGGTGGCGGCCGGATCGAGGCTGACCGCACCGGGCAAGGCCATCAACCGCGCCGTCGCGGCGTCGCTGAGCGAACGGAAGACATTGTTGCGGTTGGCCGGCTGGCCCTGGGTGACGACCCCGATCCGCCCCGCGCCCGGCCGAGGCTGCGCGCGCAGATAGGGCGCATTCGGCAGGGTCTCCGCGGTCATGCCCAGCCGGTGCGGCAGCGACATGGAAAGCACCCACAGGTCGTGCTGCGGCCGCGGCGCCTGGGCGCCGTCGAAGGCCAGGTAGTCGACGCCGAGCGGTTCGAAGAGGCGCTGCAGGGCGGTGTTGCCCGCGTAGACGACGCTGCCGCCGGCGATACGTGGCAGGAAGCGGGCCATCATGATCTGGTCGCCGAAGCCTTCCTCGCGCCAGACCAGCAGCCGCCGGCCGTCCAGCGGCTCGCCCTGCCATTCCGGCGCGCCGAAACGGTCGGCCATATTCGCGCGCCGCGACCGCCGGTCATGGAGCGCCCAGCCCTCCTCGTACCGCCCCTGCGCCAGCAGCACGAAGGCCAGGTCGACCGCGGACTGGGACCCGGGGTCCAGCGCCAGCGCCCGCCGGTAGGCCGCCTCCGCGCCCGGCCAGTCGCGGACCGTGCGCAGATGGATGCCGAGCGCGGCCTGCCGCTCGGCGCTGTCCGGCGCCGCCTGCGCCGCGCGGCGATACCAGCCGCCCGCCTCGGCCATCCGTCCCGTGGCCTCGCAGATGACGCCCAGATTGTGCAGCGACGGCAGGTGCTCGATCTGGGCGACCACCTGCAGATAGGCGCGCTCCGCGGCGTCCAACCGTCCCGCCCGGTGCGCCGCCAGCCCCTCCTGATAGGTCTCCGCCAGACTCATCGGCCCACCTTAGCCATCCGCGGCGCTTGTCGCGCGGGCGCTCTTGTCGCAAACCGTCGCCATGAGCGGCCACGTCGCAGCCATCTATCGCCATCCGATCAAGGGCTTCACGCCGGAACCGCTGGCGGCGGTCAGCCTGGCGCCCGGCCAGGGCTTTCCGTTCGACCGCCTGTGGGCGGTGGAGAACGGCCCCAGCGGCTTCGACGCCGAGGCGCCGGCCTTCGTGCCGAAGCAGAAGTTCACCGTCCTGGCCGCCATCCCCAAGGTGGCCGCCGCGCGCACCCGCCTGGACGACGCGACCGGCACGCTCAGCGTCTCCTCGCCCGGCGCGCCGGACCTGTCGGTGCGGCTCGATGAGCCCCAGGGCCGCGCGGCGCTCGAGGCCTGGCTGACGGATCTTCTGGGCGACGAGGTTCGTGGAACGCTCAAGGTGCTCGCCGCGCCGGGCCAGCACCGCTTCACCGACCACCCGCTGGGCCAGGTCTCGATCGTCAACCTGGCGAGCGTGCGCGACCTCAGCGCAAAGATGGGCGTGGAGCTCGACCCGCTGCGCTTCCGCGCCAATCTCTACGTCGAAGGCTGGCCGGCCTGGGCGGAGAACGACTGGGTCGGCAAGGCGCTGATGGCGGGCTGGGCCCAGGCCGAGGTCTTCAAGCCCATCGTCCGCTGCGTGGCGACGCATGTGAACCCGGCCACCGCCGCGGTCGACCAGGAGGTCACCAAGGCGCTGTTCGACCACTACGGCCACCTGTTCTGCGGCGTCTATGTGCGGGTGACGGCGGCCGGGCCGGTGGGCCTGGGCGACGCGGTGACCACGCCGGCGATGGACGCCCAGCCGGCGCCGGAACTGGAGCCGGGAGAATGAGCCTGAACCTGCTGCAGGCCTGGCAGGGCGCCAAGAAGCGGTTGGAGGCGGCGGGGCTCGCCGGCCCGGTGATCGACGCGCGCCTGCTGGTCGAGGCCGCCGCCGACGCCACCCGCGCCGACATCGTAGGCGATCCCTACCGCGCCCTGACGCCGGAGCAGGAGGCGAAGCTCGAGGATTTCCTGAGCCGACGAGAGCACCGCGAGCCGGTCAGCCACATCCTGGGCCGCAAGGGCTTCTGGAAGATCATGCTGAACGTCAACTCCGACGTCCTGACGCCCCGGCCCGACACCGAGACGGTGGTCGAGTGGGTGCTGCGCGACTTCCCGGATCACGCCGCCTGGTCGGTGCTGGACCTGGGCGTGGGCTCGGGCGCCATCCTGCTGTCGATCCTGTCGGAGCGGCCGGCGGCCAAGGGCCTCGGCGTCGACGTCTCCGAGGAGGCGCTGGCGGTGGCGCGCGACAACGCGGCCAACCTGGGCCTGGCCTCCCGCGTCGCCCTGCTACGCGGCGACTGGACCACCGGCCTGGGCGACGACAGCTTCGACCTGGTGGTCTCCAATCCGCCCTATATCGCCAGCGACGTTATCGAGACCCTGGAGCCGGAGGTGCGCGACCACGAACCGCGTCTGGCGCTGGAGGGCGGCGCCGACGGCCTCGATCACTACCGGGTGCTGGCGCCGGAAATCCTGCGGGTGCTGAAGCCCGGCGGCCGCTTCGCCGTGGAGATCGGCTACGACCAGAAGGCGGCGGTCGAGGCCCTCTTCCGGGCGGCCGGCGCGACCGATGTCCAGACCCTCAAGGACCTCGGCGATCGGGACAGGGTTGTCGCAGGCGCGAAAAAGCCCTTGGAAACCTGAGGGCGACTCGCTAGTTAAATAGGTGTCTCCACCCAAATTTGTCGGCTTCCGGTAGAGGCGTCCCATCGAGGACGCACGCAGGTCCCGACAGGCGCGACGGCTTCCCAAAGGCGTCACGTCAGGCTTCCGGGCGGAAGACGGGGAACACCTAACGCCTTCGACATTCAAACCGGGCTAGGCGCCCGATCCCGCTGAAGGCAAGCGCAGCCGTCCGACAAGGCGGCCGAAGGGAACTGAGACGGTTATCGAAAAATGAGAGATTTCAAGGGCATGAAGCGTCAGCGTGGCCGCAATAGGGGGGGCGGCGGAGGCGGCGGCGGCAAGCCGCAGCAGCAGAACGCCAATCGCGCGTTCGATTCCAACGGGCCGGAAGGCACGAAGGTCCGCGGCAACGCTCAGCACGTGTTCGAGAAGTATCAGCAGCTCGCCCGTGACGCCTCGTCGTCCGGCGACCGGGTGCTGGCCGAGAACTACCTCCAGCACGCCGAACACTATTTCCGCCTTCTGAGGGCCATGCAGCCCACCCGTCCGGCCAGCGAGATCCTCGGCCGCGACCACTTCTCCTCCGGCTTCGACATCGATTTCGAGGACGAGACCGCCCAGGCTGCCGCCGAGGCCGCCGACGCCGCGGCCGCTGAAGCTCCCGCCGCGCCGCCGGAAGGCGCCCAGGCGGAAGGCTGGCAGAACGGCGACCGCAACCGCGACGGCCAGCAACGCGACCGCGACGACCGCCCGCGCTACGAGAACCGCGACCGCGACAACCGCGACCGCGACGGCGGC
>JAFEDM010000301.1 GCA_018241625.1 Pseudomonadota bacterium
CAGCGACGAAGCGGCCGGCCGGATCGCTGGGATCGAGGAAGTGCTCCTTCACGACCTTGGCGATCCCGACCACCTCCAGGCCCTCTTGGGAGTGGTAGTAGAGCACCTCGTCGCCCAGCTTCATGGCCTTCAGGTGCAGGGCGGCGGCGTTGTTGCGCACCCCGTCCCAGACGGTCTTCCCGTCCTTTCGCAGCTGGTCGAAGCTGTACTTGGCGGGCTCCGACTTCACCAACCAATGCGCCATCGTCCGCTCCCGCCTGTTCCGGAGGCGCGAGGGGATCATCGGGCCGCCGGCTTGGCAAGCCGAATGCCCCGGCCGTTTGTCGCGATCGCCCCGTTGACCGCGCCGCGACGAGACCGCATCTGCCCCGCCTTGGAGGATCCGATGCCGATTGAGAGTTCCGAACGCGACGTCTTGCTGCGCGCCGCCGAGCATGCCCTGGCCTGGCTCGACGGGATGGACGCGCGCTCGGTCGCCACCACCGCGACGCTGGACGAGATGCGCGCCCGTCTGGGCCGCCCGCTGGCGGACGCCGGCATCGAGGCGCGCCGGGTGGTCGATGACCTGGTGGCCGACACCGAGGGCGGTATCCTGGGCTCCCAGGGCGGCCGCTTCTTCGCCTGGGTGATCGGCGGCGGCGTGCCCTCGGCCATGGCCGCCGACTGGTTGACCACGGTCTGGGACCAGAACGCCGGCATCCACGCCTGCGGCCCGGCCGCCTCGGTGGTCGAAGAGGTGGCGGCGGGTTGGCTGAAGGACCTGTTCGGCCTGCCGGAGGAGGTCAGCGTCGGCTTCGTCACCGGCACCCAGATGGCGCATTCCACCTGCCTGGCGGCCGCGCGTCACGCGGTGCTGCGCGACGCCGGCTGGGACGTGGAGGCCAAGGGGCTGGCCGGCGCGCCGCCGATCCGCATCCTGGCCAACGCCGAGCGGCACGGGTCGGTGGACCGGGCCGTGCGGTTCATGGGCCTGGGCTCGGACAACATCGAGCCGCTCGCCACAACGGATGGCCGGGTGTCGCCGGAGGCCCTGGGCGCGGCGCTGTCGGCCAGCCGCGCGCCGACCATCGTGGTGCTGCAGGCGGGCGAGCTGAACCGCGGCGCCTTCGATCCCTTCGAGGCGCTCGCGCCCATGGCCCGCGCCGCCGGGGCCTGGACCCACGTGGACGGGGCCTTCGGCCTGTGGGCGCGGACCAGCCCCGCGCACCGCGACCTGGCGCGCGGGCTGGAGCTTTGCGACAGCTGGACCACCGACTGCCACAAGTACCTGAACGTGCCCTACGACTCGGGCCTCGCCCTGGTGCGCGACGCCGCCGCCCACCGCGCGGCCATGACGCTGTCGACCAGCTACCTGCCGGCGGGCGGCGCGGCGCGCGACCAGATCGACTGGAACCCGGAGTTCTCGCGCCGCGCGCGGGGCTTCCCGATCTACGCCGCCTTGCGCGAGCTGGGCCGCGACGGCGTCGCCGACCTGGTGGGCCGCACCTGCCGCCTGGCCCAGGTGTTGGTGGACGGCCTGGGCGCCCTGCCCGGAGTGGAGGTGATGGTGCGGCCGACCCTGAACCAGGGCGTGGTGCGCTTCGTCTCGCCGAAGGCCGCCGCCACCGACGCCGACCACGACCGCCACACCGACGCGGTGATCGCCGCCATCGATGCCTCGGGCGAGGCCTTCTTCGGCGGGGTCACCTTCCAGGGCCGCCGGTGTATGCGGATCAGCGTCTGCAACTGGCGGACATCGGACGACGACGTGGGGCGGACCATCGACGCCGTGCGAACGGTGCTGCTGAAGAATAGTTGACTCTATCAACTATCCGAGGGCAACCTGCGGGCAGGAGGCGCTTGCCCATGCCCGAAGGTGTGAACCCCGTCACCGCGGTCCGCCGCTTCAACCGCTTCTACACCTCGGCCATCGGGGTGCTGGACCGGCGCTACCTCGACAGCCCCTACGGCGTGGCGGAGGGCCGGGTGCTCTATGAGATCGCCACCGGCGAGGGCGTGACGCCCAAGCGGATCGGCGAAATCACCCGTATCGACGCCGGCCAGTTGAGCCGCATCGTCGG
>JAFEDM010000302.1 GCA_018241625.1 Pseudomonadota bacterium
AGCACCAGGTAGCCGGCCACCCCCGACAGCGCCAGGCCGATGGTCAAGAGGACCGTGGCGATCGGGCGTTTGATGAAGGGGGCCGAAAGGTTCATTCGGCCGGCTCCGGGGTCGGCCCGCCGCCTTGACTGCCGGCCGGCGGCTCGCCGTCGGCCGCGTGGGTCTCGGTCTTATGCCGCTTCGGGACCAGTCGGTCGAAGTAGAGGTAGACCACCGGCGTGGTGAAGATGGTCAGCAGCTGGCTGAGGATCAGGCCGCCGAAGATGGCGATGCCCAGCGGCCGGCGCAGCTCCGCGCCCATGCCGATCCCCAGCATCAGCGGCACGGCGGCGAACAGGGCCGCCATGGTGGTCATCAGGATCGGGCGGAAGCGCAGCAGGGCTGCCTGATGGATCGCGTCGCGGGGGCTCATCCCCTGCTCGCGTTCGGCGTCGAGGGCGAAGTCGATCATCATGATCGCGTTCTTCTTCACGATGCCGATCAGGAGGATGATGCCGATGATCCCGATGACGCCCAGGTCGTTGCCGGTGAGCATCAGGGCCAGCAGCGCGCCGACGCCGGCTGACGGCAAGGTCGACAGGATGGTCAGCGGGTGGATGTAGCTCTCGTAGAGCACGCCCAGCACGATATAGACGCAGACCACCGCCGCCAGGATCAGCCACAGCTCGTTGTTCAGCGACTTCTCGTAGGCGCCGGCGGCGCCCAGGAAGGTGAGGGTGACGCTGGCCGGCATGTTGGCCTTCTTGGCCGCGGCGCGGATCGAATCCACCGCGGCGCCCAGCGAGGCGTTGGGGCCGGTGTCGAAGCCCACCGTGGCCGCGGGGAACTGGCCCACGTGGTGGACCTGCAGCGGCGCGGTGGTCTCCTTGATCGTCGCCACCGCCGCCAGCGGCGTGGACCCGCCGGTGGACTGCAGCTGGACGTTGCCCAGCGACTGCGGCGTGGCGTCGGACGGCCGCGACTCCAGGATCACCCGGTACTGGTTGGTCTCGGTGAAGATGTTCGAGACGATCCGCTGGCCGAACGAGGAGTAGAGGGAATCGTCCACCGAAGCCGGGGTGATGCCCAGGCGCGCGGCGGTGTCGCGGTCCAGGTCCACATAGGCCGACAGGCCCTTGTCGCCGGCGTCGGTGGTGACGTTCTGGACCCGCTTGTCGTCGGTGTTGAGCGCGGTCGCCAGCTTTACCGCCCAGTCGTTGACCAGCTGGGTGTTCGCGCCCTCGACGGACACCCGGTACTGGGTCGGCCCGCTCTCGGCGTCCACGGTGAGGTCCTGGGTCGGCTGCATATAGAGCTGCACGCCCGGCACCTTGGCGACGGCGTCGCGCAGGCGCTGCATGACCTTCGTCTGGGAGCCGTGGCGCTCCTTCAGGTTGATCAGCAGGGTGGCGCTGTTGATCGTCGCGTTGGTGGCGCCGTCGACGCCCACGAAGGACGACACGTTCTCCACCGCCTCGTCGCCCACGACCGCGCCCGTCACCTCGCGGGTGAGCTCGGCCATGCGCTGGTAGGAGACGGTCTCCGGCGCCTGGATGCGCGCCTGCAGCTGGGCGGTGTCCTGCACCGGAAACAGGCCCTTGGGGATCACGATGTAGAGGGCGACGGTGAGCAGGAAGGTGGCGATGGCGACGATCAGGGTCGCGGCCTGGCGGTCGAGCACCCACTGCAGCGCCCGGTCGTAGCGTTCGATGACGCGGTCGAACCAGGCCTGGGTCCGCTCGCCGAAGCTGCCCGGGGCCGCGCCCTCGTGTTGGCGCATCCAGCGGGCGGCCATCATCGGGGTCAGCGTCAGCGACACGATGGCCGAGATCAGGATGGTGATGGCCAGCGTGATGGCGAATTCGCGGAACAGGCGGCCCACCACGTCGCCCATGAACAGCAGTGGGATCAGCACGGCGAGCAGCGAGACGGTCAGGCTGATGATGGTGAAGCCGATCTGCCTGGCGCCGTCCAGCGCCGCCTGGAACGGGGTTTTGCCCTCTTCCACGTGGCGCGAGATGTTCTCCAGCATCACGATGGCGTCGTCGACGACGAAGCCGGTGGCGATGGTCAGCGCCATCAGGCTGAGGTTGTTCAGCGAGAAGCCCAGCAGGTAGGTCACGCCGCAGGTGCCGATCAGCGAGATCGGCACCGCCAGGCCGGCGATGATCGTGGCCCGGATCGAGTGCAGGAACAGGAAGATCACCAGCACCACGAGGAAGATCGCGAGCAGCAGCTCCATCTCCACGTCGTGCACCGAGGCGCGGATGCCGTTGGTGCGGTCGGCGAGCACGCTGACCTTGATCCCCGGCGGCAGGGACGCGGTCAGGTCCGGCAGCTGCGCCTGGATGGCGTCGACGGTTTTGATGACGTTGGCGCCCGGCTGGCGCTGGACGTTGACGATGATCGCCGGGGTCTTGCCCGACCAGGCGCCCAGCTGGACGTTCTCCGGGCCCTGCACGACGGTGGCGATGTCGCTCAGCCGCACCGAGGCGCCGTTGCGGGTGGCGATGATCAGGTTCTTGTAGTCGTTGACGTTCTCGAGCTGGTCGTCGGCGTTGATCGTGTAGCTGCGCGTCGGGCCCTCGAAGCTGCCCTTGGCCGCGTTGGCGTTGGCCGCGCTGATGGCGTTGCGCACCGTGGTCAGCGTCAGGCCGTAGGAGGCCAGGGACTGGGTGTCGATCTGGATGCGCACCGCCGGCCGCTGGCCGCCCGAGAGCGTCACCAGGCCCACGCCCGAGACCTGGCTGATCTTCTGCGCCAGGCGCGTGTAGACCAGGTTCTGGACGTCGGTCAGCGGCAGGGTGTCGGAGGTCACCGCCAGGGTCAGCACCGGCGCGTCGGCGGGGTTCACCTTGGCGTAGATCGGCGGAGCCGGCAGGTCGGCGGGCAGCAGGGTCTGGGCGCCGTTGATCGCCGCCTGGACCTCTTGCTCGGCGACGTCGAGGCTTTCCTTCAGCGTGAACTGCAGGGTGATCACCGAGGCCCCGGCGGACGACGTCGAGGTCATCCGCTCGAGGCCCGACATGGCCCCGAACTGGCGCTCCAGCGGCGCGGTCACCGTCTGGGCCATCACCTCCGGGCTCGCGCCCGGATAGAGGGTCGAGACCTGGATGGTCGGATAGTCGACCTCCGGCAGGGCCGAGAGCGGCAGGAGCTTGAAGCCCACCAGGCCCGCCAGCACGATCGCCACCATGAGCAGGGCGGTCGCGACGGGTCGCAGGATAAAGGGGCGTGACGGGTTCATCCGATCGGGACCGGTTTTCGACTCTGGTTCTTACTGGCCGCCGCCGGCCGCGCCCGGGGGACGCATGGCGCGCATCTTGTCCCGGGCCGCCTTGCAGCTGGCGCTGAGCTTGCTCTCGTTGTCGTGGATGCAGGCGCGCAGGTCCTGGCCTTCCTTGCCGGGGCAGAGCTTCTGGTTGTCCGCCTCGCAGGCCTGGCGCACCGCAGCGAAAGCCGCGCGCATCTCGGGCGACGGGCTGAAACCACCGCCGCCGCCCTGGCC
>JAFEDM010000303.1 GCA_018241625.1 Pseudomonadota bacterium
AGGCGGCTGGAAGAGCTCCAGCCTTACGTCGGCGACGCACCCTCCGAAAGGCCCCTCAAGCCGCGCGCCTCACTTCACGCCGAACACCTGCTTCACGTCCTCGCGGAACGCCGCCTGGCTCGAGGGCCGCGAATAGAACATGTGGCCGCCCGGATAGACCGCCAGCTTCACCCGGTTCGGGTCGCCCGAGATCGGCATCTGGTCGATCACCAAGCGCGAGACGAAGTAGGGGCACGAGAGGTCGTCCCAGCCGTGGGCGATAAGCACCTTCATCTTCGGGTCGGCGGCGATGGCCTGGCGCAGGTCCGGCGTGGCCTCGGTGGCCTCGACACCCTTCTCCCAGTCGTTGCCCACCTCGTAGCTGAGGGCGTTGAAGCGGCCTTCGACCTTCCAGCCGACCACGCGGGTGTCGAAGTCGACCATGGCGCTGGTGGTCGGCGCGATGATGGCGTCGAGGATCGGGTCGTTTCGGCGGCCGTCCGGCGCCCAGGGGAAAGGATCCTCCTGGGTGACGTTGCTGTCGTAGACCGAGGCGATCTTGCCCTGGTCGCGATAGAGCTCGCGCAGGAAGGCGCCGATCTCGATCCGCCCGCCGGACCGTTTCACGAAGGTTGGGTTCAGGCCGGTGTAGGCGGTGACCTTGGAGACGATACGGGCGACGACGGCCGGGTCGCGGCGGCCCTTTAGCAGTTCGGAGACGAACTCGCCGCGGGCATAGTCCTCCACCTCCTTCATCTGGGCCGGCGACAGCGTCTTGCCCTGCCGCTCATAGTTGGCGGCGGCCATGGACGGCAGCGTCGTCACCCACGGCATGGGCGAGAAGTCCGGCGCCTGGTCCATGGGCGGCTCGAGATAGGGGCTGACGGCCACCATGCCGTTGATGCCGACGCCCAGGCGGGTCTGCAGGAAGTAGGTGATGCGCGGCACGCGATAGCCGCCGTAGCTTTCGCCGGTGATGTACTTGGGCGAGGCCATCCGGCCGTTCTTCAGCAGCCAGTCGTAGACGATGCGGCTGAGGTACTCGATGTCGGGCTTGATCGAATAGAAGCGCTTCTTGCTCTCCTCCTTGTCGACCAGGGAGCGGGAGAAGCCGGTGCCGACCGGATCGATGAACACCATGTCGGTGAAGTCGAGCCAGGTGCCGGGATTGTCCACCAGCGCGGCGCTGTCGGAGGGCGCGTCGCCCTGGGCGCCGAACTGCACGCGCTTGGGCCCGATGGCGCCGAGGTTCAGGTAGACGCTGGCGGCGCCCGGGCCGCCGTTGAAGGCGAAGGTCACCGGCCGGTTCGGGTCCTTGGGCCCGTCCAGGGTGTAGGCGGTGAAGACCACCTCGGCGATCTTCTTGCCCTTATCGTCGCGCACCGGCAGCGAGCCGACGGTGGCGGTGTAGTTCAGCGTCTTGCCGGCGACGTGGGTCACCTGCTTCACCGACGCGTCGGCCGGGAACGGCGGCAGGTCGATATCGGACTTCTTGTCGGCGTCCTTCTTGGCCGCATCGGCCTTGGCGGGCGCGTCGTCGGCCCAGGCGCGCGTCACGGCTGCGGTCGAGAGGCCGAACGAAAGGGCGAGCGCGACCGTGGCCGCCAGAGTGAGTTTGCGCATACGGAAGATTCCCCAACTGCTGGGCGCAGATTGGCCAGGATCGGGAAAGCGGCAAGTGAAACCGGCGATAGCGTCCACCGGCCGGCGGCGCCAAGCTGAAGCTTATGAGCCTGGCCGAGCGCACCGCCGCCGTCACGAACGCCATCGCCGCCAAGCCGGGCGCGGAGGCGAGCCCCATGCCGCGCGGCGTCACCCTCTACAAGGTGATGGGCAAGATGTTCGCCATCCTCGAGGTGAACAAGCTGACCGGCGTGATCCTGAAGTGCGATCCGCACCTGGCCGAGGCGCTGCGCGCGCAGTACGCCGGCGTCGGCCGCCGCAGCCACCTCGATCCCCGCTTTTGGATTCACGTGGATTTCGCCGCCGACGTGCCGACCGACGAGATCGTGCGCCTGGTCGACCACTCCTACGACCAAGTCCGCGCAGGACTGACGAAGAAGCAGAGAGCGGAGTTGGACGCTCTGCCCTAGACGCGGCGCCCAGGAACTTAGCAAAGGACGTTGCGCGAACCACGGTCCGCGATCCACGTTGTCGCGTAACGGGTTATATGTGCGCGGTCTCTGCGGGACGCGTCGTCGTTTGCGGAGCCGGTATGCAGCGTACGCGTGGCGCCGACGGCGTCGATCTCGATCAGGTCTCCGTCCGCGTCTACCTGCCCGCCGAGCCGCTGCGCAGCTACGTCACCTTCTACTACTTCGTCGAGGCGGCTGGGCCGCTGACCGATTTCCTCTATCCGGAGTGGGGCAATGTCCGCATCCGGCTGACCGGCGACTGGGTGGTGCTGAACGACCCGCGCGACCCGCGATACGCCCTCGAGTACGCCCTCTACGGCCCCACCGACCGGCGCGGAATCATCCAGGCGACGGCTGGCAAGAGCGTGGGCTTCGGCCTGACGCCGCTGGGCTGGGACCGGCTGATCGGGACTGATGCGGGGCGGATGGCCAACCGCGTGGCGCCCATCGGCCGCGAGGACCTGGGCTTCGACCCCGCTGCCCTGCAAGCCGCCTTCCGGGCCGACGGCGACGACGACGCCCCGGGCGTGGCGCGGTTCGACGAGGTGCTGCTCGCGCTGCTGCAGGCGCGTCCGCCCAGCCACCCGCTGGTGCTGGCCACCGACCGGGTGCTGCGCCGCCGGCCACGCGACGTGGCCCAGTTCGCCGCCGAGGTGGGCGTGTCGGAACGGACGTTGCACCGGCTGTGCCTGCGCGCTTTCGGCTTCCCGCCGAAGCGGCTGCTGCGCCGCCAGCGGTTCCTGTCGACCCTGGGGCTAATCCGGGTCAGCGGCGACGCCACCTTCAGCTCCCTGCTGGACGACGAGTACCATGACCAGGCGCACTTCAACCGCGACTTCCGCGACTTCATGGGCATGACCGCGCGCCAGTACGCGGCCACGCCACGGGCCCTGATGCAGGCCGCGGCGATCGCCCAGCAGGCCATGGGGATCACCCTGTCGTTCAGACTGCCTGATCCGCCAGCGCTCTGACAGGGCTCAAGAATTCCCCTGTCAGGTGAATGCGCCAAGCCTGGCGATTCCTTACAATTCGTTCGCCGAACGCGGGCGCATTTGAGTCCCACCTTCAGTCACGAGGGCTTGGGGAGTTCCATGTTCCAGAAGTTCAACTGTTTCGCCGTGGCGATCGCCGCGGCCGGCCTGTTCGCGACCGGCGCACAGGCCGCCAACCTGCTCACCGACGGCAGCTTCGAATCCGACGCCAACTACACGCCGCAGACCACGGCGGGCCACACCGGCGACCAGCAGCTGCTGACCGGCTCCACGGACCTGCCGGGCTGGACGGTGGTGGGCGTGGGCTCCATCGGCTGGTTTTCGCCGGCCAACACCTACGACATTTCCGCCAGCGACGGCTCCTACTCGCTGGACCTCACCGGCGACACGGACGGCGCCGGCGGCTTCGGCGGCGTCAGCCAGACCGTCAACACGGTCGCGGGCGCGCTCTACACCTTGACCTTCGACCTGGGGTCGGACGGCCACTATGGCGTGCCCGCGGGGATCGTAGTGTCGGTGACCGGTGAAACCAGCCAGGAATACCTCAGCGACGCGGTGGACCCCGTGGACGGGTCGCACAACGTCTGGAGCCAGGCGACCTATGCCTTCGTCGCCGCCGGCGGCCCCACGACGATCACCCTGCAGGGCTCGCGCGGACGCGACTACATCGGCCTCGACAATGTCGTTCTTGACGGCCCGGCGGGCGATCCCGGCGTGCCGGAGCCGGCGAGCTGGGCGCTGATGATCGCGGGCTTCGGCGGCGCCGGCGCCCTGTTGCGCCGCAAGCGCACGGCGTTCGGCACCGCCTGACGTTCACCAAACGGTGGAGGCGGCGAGGTCCAGCGTCGCGTCCGCCGCGGCGGGCGGCAGGCTTCTGCCGCTCGCCATCCCTTTTCCTCAGCCGCGCTTTTTGCGCAGCATGCGCTCCACCCGCCGGATCAGGTCGTCCACGGCGAAGGGCTTGGTCAGCACCTCCATGCCGCGCTCGATGTGGCCGTGGTTCAGCGCCGCGTTCTCGGCATAGCCGGTGATGAACAGCACCTTCAGGTCCGGGCGGCGCACGCGGGCCGCGTCGGCGACCTGCCGCCCGTTGAGGCCAGCCGGCAGGCCGACGTCGGTGATCAGGAGGTCGATGCGGTCGTCAGCCTCCAGGATGCGCAGGCCCGCCGCGCCGTCGGCCGCTTCCAGGCAGGCGTAGCCCAGCTCGCCCAGGGCGTCGGTCACCAACATGCGTACGGTGGGCTCGTCGTCGATCACCAGGACCGTGCGCCCGGTCTGCGCGAGGGCCGGACGCACCGCGGCCGGCGGGGCCTCGGCCTCCTCCTCGCCCAGGTGGCGCGGCAGGTAGATGCAGACCATCGTCCCCTGCCCGACCTCGGAATATATCCGCACATGGCCATGGCTCTGGCGGGCGAAGCCGTAGACCATCGACAGGCCCAGGCCGGTGCCTTGCCCCATTGGCTTGGTGGTGAAGAAGGGATCGAAGACCCGCGCCAGGGTATCCTTGTCGATGCCCGTGCCGGTGTCGCTGACGCAGACCGTGACGTACTGACCGGGATCCAGATTGCGTTCGCGGGCGGTGCGCTCGTCCAGCCACTTGTTGGCCGTCTCGATGGTGATCTTGCCGCCGTCGGGCATGGCGTCGCGGGCGTTGATGCACAGGTTGAGCAGCGCGTTCTCGAGCTGGTTGGCGTCCACCAGGGTGGGCCAGAGGCCGCCGGCCGCGATGGTCTCGACCTCGATGCCCGGCCCGACGGTCCGGAGCACCAGCTCCACGAAATCGGCCATCAGACGGTTGATCACCACCGACCGGGGCGAGAGCGTCTGGCGTCGCGAGAAGGCCAGCAGGCGATGGGTGAGCGCCGCGGCGCGGCGCGTGGCGCCCTCGCCGGCGGTCAGGTAGCGCTCGACGTCGGCGGTCCGGCCCTGGGCCTGGCGGGTGCGGATCATCTCGAAGGCGCCCGAGATGCCGGCCAGCAGGTTGTTGAAGTCGTGGGCGATGCCGCCCGTCAGCTGCCCCACGGCCTCCATCTTCTGGGCCTGGCGCAGCGCCTCCTCGGCGTTGCGCAGGCGCTCCTGCTCGCGCAGCCGCTCGGTGACGTCGTAGACGAACTGATAGGCGCCGACCGGTTGGCCCGCCGCGTCGCGCAAGGGGGCGAAGTGCATCTCGTAGGCCCGGCGCTCGCGGTCCGGGTCGCCGAACTCGCCGATCTCCACGAACTGCTCGCCGCCCACGGCGCGCATCCAGACGTCCCTCAAGGCCGCCTGCTGCTCCGGATTTCCGGCCAGGAGGTCGAGCATGTTGTCGCCGACCCGAGGCCGGACCCCGTAGATGCGTTCGAACTCCTGCGCCGCCGCCCC
>JAFEDM010000304.1 GCA_018241625.1 Pseudomonadota bacterium
CAGCTGGACCGCGAACAGGTCGTGGTCGCCCGCCTGCTGCAGGGCTCCGGTCGCTGAGCTGCCGACGGTGAGGTGGCCGAACGGATGGCTGGTGTCGGCCAGGCTGTTCGCGAAGTCGTCGGCCGCCGGTACGAACGGACCGCTGGAGCTGGTCGGCGTCCAGCCCAGCACGTCCAGCACCTTGAGGTCGGTGGCCGAGACCGAGCCCGGCGAGCCCGGGCCGCCGGGGCCGAAGGAATCGCCCACCACCGAAGAGCCCCAGTCGCCCAGGTCCGAGCCGTCGAACTGCCCCGCCGCGTTGACCGAGTTGTGGTACGGCAGGCTGGAGACGTTGTTGGACGCGATGCCGAAGAAGGTCGCGACCCCGTCCTGGCCGCCCGTGTAGTCCCGCTGGCCCGAGGCGGTGAAGCGGAACAGGTCCAGCGGATCCCACCGGGTCTCGGCGATCCCCAGGCTGGCCGTGCGTCCAAACAGCCCCTCGGTGATCTCGTGGTCGATGGCGCCGATGGCGTCCTGGCCGAAGGTGAAGGGCAGGTTGCTGTTGAGGGTGACCGCGTCTTCCGTGAGGTTGGTCTGGGCCGCCAGGCCCAGCATCACCGCATAGGCCCTGGGCAGGGCGAAGCCCACGCCGCCGGACGGGTCGGTGGTCGGCAGGTTCGCCACCGCGATCTGGTCGTCCGCCGTCGTCGCGTGGGAGACCAGCGCCGCGCGGAAGGCGGAATAGCTGACGTTCACCTCGCTGAAGTTGTTCGAAGCGCTCGTCCCGGCGCCCAGCGGGGCGAAGGAAAAGTTGACGTTCAGCGTGATCTGGTTGGTGAACTGCGCCTGCAGCAGGTTCTCGGCCGCGATGATCGCCGTGCGATAGGCCGCGGTGACGGTCGAGTCGTAGTCGTTGATGAACGTCAGGCCGCTGCCGGCCAGGGTGACGGCTTCGGTGGGCAGGGTCATGCTCAGCCTCGGAACTTACGCAGCGTCGTCCCTCGCCCCCAGAAGGCGGGAATGCGCACGGCCATGTCAATCCAGCGCGCAGAACATGACGGCGTTTACGGCCCCCGCGTGGCGCGAGCGTCTCTGGACTGACACGTTGCCGGCGGCGGAATGCCTCAGCCCTTGGCCCGGCTGCGGCTCTCGGCCGCGGGCTTCGGCGCAAGCTTCGCCACAGCCTTCGCAGGCGTGGGCTTCGGCGCGGCAGGCCGGGCGCGGCGCGAATGCGGCGGCTCGAACTTGCGCGTCTCCACCGCCACCTGTTGCGGATAGGGGAAGGTGAAGCCCTCGGCCTCCAGCGCCTCGCGAACCGTCTTCAGCAGGTCGTAGCGGCCGGTGTCGTAATCGTCGGTCGCGAACCAGGCGCGCAGGGACACCGTGACCCCGCGCTCGCCCAGCGCCGTCATCCTGGCCCAGGGCGCGGGCTTGTCCTTCACCGCCGGATCGGCGGCGGCGCAGGCCAGCAGGATCTGCAGGGCGCGGTCGACGTCGTCTTCATAGTCGATGACGAAATCCAGGGTCTCCCGCCGCGCCACCGGCGAGGTCATGTTGACGATCACGTCGCCGAACACCTTCGAATTCGGCACATAGACGTTCAGGCTGTCGCCGCTGGAGAGCCGGGTGGTGAACAGGTCCAGCCCGCGCACCGTGCCGGTCTTGCCGCCGGCGACCTCCACCGCGTCGCCCACCCGATAGGGCCGCAGGATCAGCAGCATCACGCCCGCCGCCACATTCGACAGCGCGCCCTGCAACGCCAGGCCGATGGCCAGGGAGGCGGCGCCCAGGACGGCGATCACCGAGGTGGTCTTCACCCCCAGCTGCCCCAGCACCGCGATCATGCCGACGACGATCACGATGTAGCGCACCAGCGACGCCACGAAGCTCATCAGGGTGGTGTCGGCCGGCCGGTGGCGGTGGGCGCGGCCGATGGCCCGGGCGACGAGGCGCGACGACCAGTCCGCCGCCCAGACCGTCCCCACCAGGATCAGCGCCGCCAGCGCCAGGCTGACCGCGAAGCCACCGGCCGCGTCGGCCATGTGGCGCAGCAGTTCGCCGTCGCCCAGCATCAACCGCTTCGCCTGGTCGACGATGGGCGAGGCGGCCGGGTTGGTCGGCAAGGCCAGGGTCGGCGAAGCGGCGGCGGGCGCGGCCGCCGCGTGGCTTTGGAACAGGCTGGAGAAGGGGTTGGCGGCTGGGCTCGCGGCCACGGGATACGCTCGCGGTCTGTGGGTCCGAGCCTTCCAAACGCACAAGGCGCGCATCGGGCGCCGCGAATAGGGTAGGAGACGGCCATGTCCCATCCCCTCGACCGCCCTGTCTGGAGCGCGCTGACCACCCGCCAGGCGCACCTCGCCGAGGGCGATCCGAGCCACGCGATCCGGATGAACGCCGCCTATGGCCTGTTCGCCGCCGGCGCGGATCGCGCCCCACAAAGTCTGGCGGCCCTCGCGGCCCTGGTCCCGGCGCAAGGCGCGGTGGCCCTGGTGGAGGCGGAGGCGTTCCCACAGGTTCCCGGGGTGACGAACGAGCTGCGCCAGGTCTGGCAGATGGCGGCCGGGCCGCTCACCGACTTCGCGGCGGGCGAGCCCGCCTTCGAGATCGTGCCGCTGACCGACGCCGACGGGCCGCAGATGCTCGCCCTGGCCAGGCTCACCGAACCCGGCCCGTTCTTCGCCCGCACCCATCAGCTCGGCGACTTCATCGGGGTGAAACAGGCCGGCCAGCTGGTC
>JAFEDM010000305.1 GCA_018241625.1 Pseudomonadota bacterium
GACCTCGACCTTCATCGGCGACGCGGACCCTGTGCGGCTGAGCGGGATCGCCGCCAACTATGCGGTGGCGAACGGCCAGTTCCACAGCCTGCCGACAGCGCCGGTGGCGGTCGGCGCCGGCGGTGTGCGCACCACCGCCGACGACTTCGCCCGCTGGCTGGAGAACTTCTGGACGGGCCGGGCCGGAGGCAAGGACGTGATGCGCAAGATGGCCGAGGTCCCGAAACTGCCGAACGGCGCGCTCGTCGACTACGGCGGCGGGATCACGCTCGCGGCCTATCGCGGCCTGGATCGGCTGGAGCATGGCGGGTCGTGGGACGGCTTCCGCAGCAAGATGGCGGTCTACCCGGCGGAGCACTTCGGGGTCGTGGTGCTGTGCAACCGCTCCGACGCCGGCACGACGCCGCGCATCGACGATGTCTCCGACGTCTACCTGGGCGGCCTCATGAAGGGCCCCAAGGCGGAATCGAGCGAGGTGCTGCAGCTGCGCCCGCTGAAGGGTATCGCCGTTGAGGAGGCGCCGCTCGGGGCCTATCGCGACAAGGTGGGCGCGGAATATCTGCGCATCGTCGCCGGCCCGGGCGACACGCGAGTGCTCGAATACCGCAATGAGCGTCGGACGCTGAAACTCGTGGAGCCCGGCATCTACAGGGCCGACGCCCTGACGCCGTTTCCCGGCTTCGATATCTATGTGGCCTTCGACGCCAGGGGCCTGAACATGTCCTACGGCGGCGACTACGATCGGTTCGACCATGTGGAGGACTGGGCGCCCGGCGACCTCACGCGCTACGCCGGGACCTACTGGAGTGATGAGGCCCAGGCGCACATGACGCTGAGCGTGAAGGATGGCGTGCTCTATGCCCAGATGGGCGCGCGCTCGGCGCCTCTGAAGCCGGGGCGGCGCGGCGAGTTCGCCTTTGGGCGCGGCGGACTGGAAGTCCCGGCCGAGGGTCCGGCCGACGAGCTGAAGGTCGAACTCTATGGCCTGAGGGGCATGGTCTACAGGCGTCTGCCGCCGTCTGCCCCCGGCGCCTGAAGAAAGGGGGCCGGCGGACCCGTTTGGGAAGATCCGCCGGCCGCGCCGCCTAGCCCCAGAGGTCGGGCTGTGGCGGGTACACCCTGTCGCCCTCGTAGGTGAGGGTGAGGTCTCGGTCGCCCTTCAGCATCAGGGGCGCGTCCAGGTCGACGACCGTGCAGCGCTGGGCGATCACCAGGCCGGGCGCGATGCCCAGCGACGTCGCCATCATGCAGCCTACCATGCAGCCCATGCCGCGCACCTCGGCGAGGTCGGCCAGACGGATCGCTTCGGTGAGGCCGCCGGTCTTGTCGAGCTTGATGTTGACGACGTCGAACAGGCCCGTGATCCGGCCGAGGTCGGCCGAGGTATGGCAGGACTCGTCGGCGGCGATTGGGATGATGTGCTCGACCTTGGCCATGTCGGCGTCCTGGGCGACGGGCAGCGGTTGCTCCAGCAGCTCGAGCCCATAGGCCTTCAGGATCGGCAGGGCTTCGCGCAGATGCTCCAGCGTCCAGCCCTCGTTGACGTCGGCGATCAGGCGCTGGGTTGGCGCGGCGGCGCGCACCGCGCGGATGCGATCGAGGTCGTTCTCCCAGTCGCCGAGCTTGATCTTCAGCAACGAATAGCGTTCGGCCGCCTCGCGAGCGTTCGCGCCCATGGCTTCCGGCGTGTCGATACCCAGGGTGTAGGCGGTGACGACGGGCTGGAGCGGCGGGCGGCCCATCAGCTCGCTGACCGTGCAACCGGCAAGTTTAGCGCGCAGGTCCCAGAGCGCGCAGTCCACGGCGTTGCGTGCGGCGCCCTTCGGGTGGAGATGCTGCAGCTCCAGCCAGTCCTGCGGTCCGGCCAGGCCGGCGATCATCTCCAGCGCCTCGGCCTGTTCACCCTCCGGCGTCTCGCCGTAGTAGGGCATGGGGCAGGCCTCGCCCCGCCCGACGAGGCCGTCGTGGCTGAGCTCGACCACCAGCAAGGTGGCGTCGGTCAGCACCCCGCGCGCGATGACGAAGGGCTTGGCGTACTCCCAGACTTCCAGACGGGCGTTGCCCTGCATGCATCCTCCCGGCGCTGATGTTCAGGTCTAGGGCGAACCTGCGTCTGCGGCCTTTCCAGATGGGCCAGAGATGCCGTGGCGGGGGTCTAAGGCGCCGTCCCCCGCCGCGCGGTCCAGCGGTCCAGGCCGAAGAGGGCAAGGCCCGCGACGCCCGCGACCCCGCCCGCCAGCGCGAAGAAGGCCGGCGCGCCCAGGTTTGTGAGGAGTGCGCCGAGGGTTCCGCTCAGCAGGTTGCCGGCGAAGCCCGCCAGGTACCAGGCGGCGATCATGGTGGCCGCCAGCCCAGCTGGCGCGAGACGCCCGAAGAGGCCCAGGCCCACCGGCAGGATCCAGAGCTCTCCCAGCGTGATGATCCCGATCGCCAGCACCAGCCAGAGCCAGGACGCGCCGCCTGCCGGATAGGCCTGCGCCACCAGGCCCAGCCCCAGGTAGGCCACCCCCACCAGCCAGGCCCCGATGGCCATGCGGAAGAGGGCGGGCAGCTCGCGCCGCTGCATGGCGTAGGCCCGCCAGAAGGCCAGCACGACCGGGGTCAGCAGGATGATGAACAGCGGGTTCTCGGCCTGGAACCAGGTCATCGGGAACTGGCGGCCCAGGACATTGCGGTCGAGGCCGTGCGCCGCCCAGACCGCCACCGTGTTGCCGAGCTGCTCATAGGCGCTGCGGAACAGCACCACGGCGAGGCCGGTGGCCAGCAGCAGGAGCCAGGGCGGCGTCGCGTCCGCGACCGCCGGCGCCGCTTCGGCGCGCTCGCGGGCCGGCCGGTCCGCCGGCAGCCAGCGACCGCCCAGCACGTAGACGATCAGGCCCGCCACCATGCCGATGCCCGCCGCACCGAAGCCCCAGTGCCAGCCCAGGGTCTCGCCCAGCGCGCCGCAGACCAAGGGGGCGATGAACCCGCCGGTGTTCACCCCGACGTAGTAGACATTGTAGGAGCCCGCGCGGCGCGGATCGTCGGCGTCATAGAGCTCGCCGATCTGGCTGGGCAGGCTGGGGACGAACAGGCCAGCGCCCAGGGCGATGGTCAGCAGGGCCGGGTAGAACAGGCTCTGGAAGGCCATCATGAAATGGCCTGCCGCCATCGCCCCGCCGCCCAGGATCACCGAGGTCCGCCGGCCCAGCCAGCGGTCGGACAGGACGCCGCCGAACATCGGCGTCAGGAAGATCAGCGCCGTGTAGCCGCCATAGATCAGCGAGGCCTTCTGCTGCGAAAAGCCGAGCTGGCCGATCATGTAGTACACGAGCAGAGCCCGCATCCCGTAGTAGGAGAAGCACTCCCACATCTGGGTCAGGAAAAGGATGGTCAGGCCACGGGGCTGGCCGAACCAGTCGCCCGTCTTGCCGCCGGCCGCGCCTGCCGCGCTCACGGTGCGTTGGCGCCGATGGCGCCGGCGATGCGGGCGTTCCAGGCGGCGATGGCCCGCGGTGTCGACAACAGGTCCTGGCGCACTTCCAGCAACGCGGCGGGGAGGCCGCGGTCGGCGCCGTGGACGTAGAGGCTGTAGTCGTCGTCGCGCGAGACCTCGTATGGCACATTGGCGCCGACCGTCAGGGCCGGGTCTTCGGCAAGGCCGGCCAGCAGTCTTTCGCCGAAGCCCCGAGAATGCTGCGGATCGAACAGCACGCCGGCGTGCCAGGGCCGCTCGCCGCCGTGGAAGACCGGCGTGAAGCTGTGCACGCAGAGCAGGCGGGTCGGCCGCTTCGCCGCGAGGCGTCGATCCATGTGCGCCGCCACGCGATCGTGGAACGGGTGGAAGATCAGCCGCGCGCGCCGTTCGGCTTCGGAAGGCGGCAGGTCGCGGTTGCCGGGGATGTCGGTGTCCTCGGACCGCGCAATGTTGCTGGCCGCCACGTGCAGCGGGCGGTTCAGGTCCACCAGCAGGCGCGAATAGCCCGCCAGGAACAGCGGCGCATCCAGGGTGCGCGACAGCGCCTGGGCCAGCGCCGCGGCGCCGATGTCCCAGGCGATGTGCCGCTCCAGGTCCGGGGCGTCGAGGCCCAGGCCCTCGTACTCGGCCGGAATATGGTTCGAGGCATGCTCGCAGAGCAGCACGAGGTCGGATGCGCCGCGCTCGTTCAGCACCCGCACCGCCGCGGGCCAATCCGGGCCGAGGCGGGTCAATAGAGCGACCCGTAGAGGGCGCAGATGGCCGCCGGGTCCAGGCCTTCGACCTTCGCCAGCTCGGCGCGGCGCACGCCCAGGAAGGACTCGGTGAACTCCGACGTGAACCAGCCGCGAACCACCGGGTCGGCCTCGAAGGCGGCGATCGCGGCGGGCAGGCTGTCGGGCAGGCGGCGCAGTCCCGCGGCCTTTCGCTCGGGGACGGTCATGGTCTCCGGATCGCCCCGGACGAGTGGCGGGGCAGGCAGCTTGCGGCGTAGGCCTTCGAGGCCGGCGCGGATGATCACCGCGAGCGCGAGATAGGGGTTGGCCGTGGCGTCGGCGGCGCGGAACTCGACGTTAAACTGCCGGGCGGGATCGCCGCCGCCGAGCGTGGTGGTCGGGCAGATGCGAAGCGCCGCCTCGCGGTCCTGCTCGGCAAGCGAGGTCCAGCCGGCGCTCCAGGTGTGCGGCTTCAGCCGCAGGTAGGA
>JAFEDM010000306.1 GCA_018241625.1 Pseudomonadota bacterium
CACCGGCAGCGACGCCAGCCCTTCGCCCCAGGTGCGGGCCGACTGCGGCAGGCGCACGGAGATCTCCAGCGGGTCGCGGTTCTCGCCGCGGTGGGCGTAGCCCAGCACCTGGCCGCCCAGCGCCGCGCCGATGGAGTCGAAAACCTCGCGGTCGGCGACGCCGAGGGCCTCCAGCCGGTCGCGGTCGGGAACCAGTCGAAGGCTGGGCTGCGGGCGGCCGTAGCTGTCGTCGATGTCGACGATGTAGGGCACGCGGCGAAAGATGGCCTTCACCCGCTCGGCGACGGCGCGCCGGGTGGCGGCGTCGGGGCCGTAGACCTCGGCCAGCAGGGTGGCCATGACCGGCGGGCCGGGCGGCGCCTCGACCACCTTGATCACGCCGCCGGGCGGCAGGGCGACGCTGGCCAAGCGCCTGCGCAGGTCGAGGGCGACGGCATGGCTGTTGCGATGGCGTTCGTCCTTCGGCGCCAGCGTCACGGCCAGGTCGCCCATGTCCGGGCGGTTGCGCAGGTAGTAGTGGCGCACGAGGCCGTTGAAGTTGAACGGCGAAGCGGTTCCGGCGTAGCCGTCGATGGCGGTCACCTCCGGCAAGCCGCGCGCCACCGACGCGGCGGCGCTCAGGGTGCGCCCGGTGTCCTCCAGGGTCGTCCCCTGGGGCATGTTCAGCACGACCTGAAGCTCCGACTTGTTGTCGAAGGGCAGCAGCTTCACGGTCACCGTCTTGGTGGCGAAGAGGGCGCAGGCCGCAAGTGTCGCCAGCCCCACGCCGATCAGGAAACGCCAGGCGCCTTTGCGCGTCGCGATCACCCGGCCCGCCACGCGCCGATAGAGGCGCCCGAGCCGGCCCTCGTCGTGTGCATGCGGCGCGGCCGCGCCGTCCAGCGCCCGGCGCGCGAAGCGGATCATCAGCCAGGGGGCGATCACCACAGCCACGAAGAAGGAGAAGACCATGGCCGCCGAGGCGTTGACCGGGATCGGCGCCATGTAGGGGCCCATCAGGCCGGAGACGAACAGCATCGGCAACAGGGCCGAGACCACCGTCAGGGTCGCGACCACGGTCGGATTCCCGACCTCGGCCACCGCGTCCACCGCCGCGTCGGTCCGGCTGCGGCCGTCGTTCATCCCCCAGTGGCGGGCGATGTTCTCGATCATCACGATGGCGTCGTCGACCAGGATGCCGATCGAGAAGATCAACGCGAACAAACTGACCCGGTTGATGGTGTAACCCATCAGGTTGGACGCAAAGAGAGTAAGCAGGATGGTGGTCGGGATCACCACCGCGGTCACCGCCGCCTCGCGCCAGCCGATGGCGAAGCCGATCAGGACGACGATGGAGACCGTCGCCAGGCCCAGGTGCATCAGCAGTTCGTTGGCCTTCTCGTTGGCCGTGGCGCCGTAGTCGCGGGTCACAGCCACGTCGAGGCTGGCGGGCAGCAGCGAGCCCTTCAGATCCTCGACGCGCTTCAGCACAGCCTGGGAGACCACCACGGCGTTGGCGCCCTTGCGCTTGGCGACGGCCAGGCTGACCGCCGGCGCCTGGGTCCAGGCCTGGCCGACGCGAACCGAGCGCCAGGCGCGCGCCTGGTCCTCGCGGGGCGCGGCCACGACCTTGGCGACGTCGCGCACATAGACGCGTTCGCCCTTGTTGGAGGGCACGGCCAGGAGCCCGATCTCGCCGGGGGTGGCCAGGGTGCGGCCGGCGGTGACGTCGACCGCCTGGCCGTCGTTGCGCAGACCGCCCGCGGGAAAGGCGCGGTTGGCCTGGCGCACGGTGTCCATCAGGGCGCCCAGCGAGACCCCGTGCTGGGCGAGCCTGGCGGGATCCGGCTCGATCCGTAGCTCCTCCGGCCGGCCGCCCACGATGAAGGTCAGGCCCACGTCGTCGACCTTGGCCACCTCGGTCCGTAGTTTGCCCGCGATCTCGTAGAGCGCCTGGTCGTTCCATTGGCCGGCCGCGCCGGGCTTTGGCGACAGGGTCAGGACCAGGCTCGGCACATCGTTGATGCCGCGGGTCTGGATCAGGGGCTCGGGGATTCCCACCGGGATGCGGCCATAGTTGGCGCGCACCTTTTCGTGGATGCGCACCGCGGCGGCGTCGGGGTCGACGCCGACCTTGAATCGCGCGGTGACCATCACCTGGTTGTCATCGGCGAAGGTGTAGACGTGCTCCACGTCGTTGACGCTCTTGACGATCGCCTCGAGCGGCTTGCCCACCAGTTCCACGGCGTCAGGCGCGCGCAGGCCCGGCGCGGCGACCATGATGTCGACCATTGGCACGCTGATCTGCGGTTCCTCCTCGCGGGGGATGGAGATCAGCGCCAGCAGGCCAACGGCGATCGCCGCCAGCAGGATCAGGGGCGTCAGCGGCGAGGCGATCGTCGCCCGCGTCAGCCGACCGGACAGGCCCAGGTTCATTGGCGCGGCGCCGCCGGCGTAAGGACGTCGCCCTCATGCAGGCCGGAGAGCGCCTCCACGGTGTCGGGGGTCGGGCCCGGAGCGGTTTGCACCGGCGCCTCGGAGACCGCGCCGTCCTTCTGCACCAGGCGCACGTAGTCGACGCCGAAGCGGGTGACCACATAGCGGCGGGGCA
>JAFEDM010000307.1 GCA_018241625.1 Pseudomonadota bacterium
CGGCCATCACGATGAAGGTGTAGGGCCGCGACAGCGCGATGCGGACGAGGGCGTTCAACGAAACTGACTCCGGAGCCTAGAGGCAGGCTATGCGGCCACGGCCCCGACGCCGCGTCGCTTATCCGGACGCTCCTTTGGACCCAACCCGGGGGCGAGTTCCAATGAAGATGTTTTTAAAAAGCACGGTATGCGGCTGTGGCGTGCGGATGGCGTCACGGGACGCGGCTGGTCGGAAGGTCAGCGATGGGTGGTTTGCGGCCTTTCCGCTAACCTCTAACCTTCGTCATCCCGGACGGCCGCAGGCCGATCCGGGACCCAGCCGCTGAGGCCTTACCGCAGTGAGCCGCAACACCTGCATCGAGGCGGGAGATGCTGGGTCCCGGCTCTCCGCGCCCTCACGAGCGCTCCGGCCGGGATGACGGAACGAGGGAGCGTTCGCTACGGGTCGAAAGCGGACTTCCGCCTAGCGTCGATGGGACGCCACCGCGCCTTGAATCTCATGGTTGATGCGAGCCTTGGGGCCTCGGCTTGTCAAGGTCGGCGCTTGGCGCCGCCGCGGAGCGGTCGCCTTTGGCGAACCTTGAGAAGCCGAGGCCCCAAGGCAAACTGGCCGCCATGAGATTTAAGCCGCAGCCTGCCCGCTTCCATGGAAGGACGCGAAAATCCTTGACTTCGGGCTCGATCTATGTTCCTGTTTTGTTCATGTCGGACGCAGCCAAGCGGGAACGGGCCGAGCAGATCCTGGGCGAGCTTTCCGAGCTCGGCCTGATGCTGGCCCGCGACCTGGCCGCCCAGGCCCGTGCGGCGGAAGAGCCCGAGGACAAGGTCGCCCTGGTCGAGGCCTTCCAGAAGACTTCGCGCACCGTGCGGCTCACGCTCGCCCTGGACTTCAAGCTGCAACGCGACGCCGCGCGGGAAGCTGCGGCCCTGGCCGCCGACGCCCAGCTGCGCGAAAGCCAGATCATGCAGGCGGCGCAAGCCGCCCACGTCGGCCTGACCCGGCCCTCGCCCGAAGAGGTCCAGAAGCGCCGGGTGAAGGCGGTCCTCAACCGCCTGCTGTGGAACGAGGCCGAAGGCGACCAGGAAGAGTACGATGTCCTCTACGAGGACCTCGACGCCCGCCTCTGGGAGATCGAGGACGCCCCAGGCTTCGCCGACCTGCCCATCGAAGTCCTGGCCGGCAAGCTCGCCAAGGACATGCGCCTCTCCGGCGAATTGGTCATCACCACCGCCGAGACCATCGTCCCCGCCAACGCGCCACAGCCCCCACTGGCCGACACGGGCTAGGTTCCCTTCTCTCCTTGCGGGAGAAGGTGTCGTGCGGAGCACGACGGATGAGGGTCAACCGGCCTCTCCGCATCCCGCCGCGAAGCATCCTGGCCGCGGGAGCCCTACGCTTCCATCCCTCGCGGCCAGCAGTTCAGCGCCACTTTCAGCCCCGGCTTGGCGTCCTCCAGCACCAGGGTGAAGTGGTGCAGGCGGGCGATCGCGCTGACGATGGAAAGGCCGAGGCCTGAGCCCGGGGCGTTGCGGGTGCGCTCGGCCCGGTAGAAGCGTTGCAGCACCGCGTCGCGCTCGGCCTCCGGCACGCCGGGGCCATTGTCGGCGACCTCGATGCGCGGCCCTTCGGGGCGCGCCAGCAGGCGGATCTTCACCCGGCCGCCCTTGGGGGTGAACTTCAGGGCGTTGTCGACCACATTGCTGACCGCCTCGAACAGCAGGGTCGGGTCGGCCTGGACCTCGGCGGCGTCCGGCGCGATCTCGGCGGCGAGCTCGACCCCGCGATCCTCGGCCGAGGGCTCGTGCAGCTCGATCACATGC
The DNA here is from genome assembly GCA_018241625.1 of Pseudomonadota bacterium. Classification (GTDB taxonomy): domain Bacteria; phylum Pseudomonadota; class Alphaproteobacteria; order Caulobacterales; family Caulobacteraceae; genus Phenylobacterium. The sequence continues at coordinate 1,822 of JAFEDM010000307.1, forward strand.
TCCAGCACGCTCTGCAGCCGCACCGGCTCGAAGAAGGCCTGACGGTCGCGCCGCTCGATCTCGCCGATCCGCTGCAGGGCGCGGAAGCGGGTGAGCAGTTCGTCGGTCTCGGCCAGGGCCCGCTCGATCATCTCCCGCTCGGCGCCCTCGAGCTTGGTCTCCTGGCTCACCCGGTAGAGCAGCGCGCGCAGGCGGTTGAGCGGCGTGCGCAGGTCGTGGGCGACGTTCTCACCGACGCTCTTCACTTCCCAGAGCAGCCTTTCCGCCTCGTCCATCATGGCGTTGGCGACGCCGGCCAGCATGTCCATCTCGTCGCGCCGGCGCGACACCGGCAGGCGGACGCCGAGCTGGCCCTTCAGCGCCGCGCGGCTGGCTTCGCGCAGGGCGTCGATCCGCTGCAGCGGCCGCAGGCTGAGCGCCGCGGCGGCCGCCAGCCCCAGCACCAGGGCCAGGCCGCCGCTGACCGCCAGGGCGCGGATGACGATGTCGCGCAGGCCCGACAGCACCAGGGCGTCGTGGCCGACGAACAGGATTTCGCCCCAGGGCAGGCGCTCGGCCAGGGCGCGGGAGCCCGGCTGCAGGTTGGGCGCCTTGATCTCGCGCGGCGTCCCGTCGATCCGGAAGCCGGGCGGCAGGGCGTGCACATTGCCGGTGATCCAGACGCCCTCGGCCGAGAACAGGCCGTAGTACTCGATGTGCCGCGCGTCGGAGGCGACCGCCTGGTTCACCCGCTCCGGCAGGCGCTCGGCGCCGCCCAGCGCCAGGACCCGGGCGTTGCTGACCACGATGCCGTCCATCTGGCGGCCGAGGTAGCCGGCGGTCTGCTGGTAGATCAGCCCCATCAGCGCCAGCACCGCGAGCGCGAACACCGCCCCGTTCAGCAGGGTCAGCCGGAACGGCGTGGTGCGCCAGAGCTCGCCCAGCTTCATGGCGCCAGACCCTTCACGAGGTCATGTCCGGCGCGCGCATCTCGTAGCCCGCGCCGCGGATGGTGTGGATCAGGGGCGGCAGGCCCGGCGGGTCGATCTTGCGACGCATGCGCCCCAGGTGGACGTCGATGAGGTTGGTCCCCGGATCGAAATGATAACCCCAGATCGCCTCGAAGATCATGGTCCGCGTCAGCACCTGGCCGGAGTTCTTCATCAGGTACTCCAGCAGCTTGAACTCGGTGGGCATCAGCTTGATCTCGACGCCGGCGCGATGGGCGGTGCGGCTGTAGAGGTCGAGCTCCAGGTCACCGACCGCGAGGATCGAGCGCGGCGCGGCGACCCGCCGTCGCAGCAGCACCTCCAGCCGCGCGGCCATCTCCTCCGAGGCGAAGGGCTTGGTCATGTAGTCGTCGCCGCCGGCGCGCAGGCCGCGGATGCGCTCGTCGACGTCGCTGAGCGCGCTGATCATCAGCACCGGCGTGTCGAAGCCCGCGCCGCGCATGGCGGTGACGATGGCCAGGCCGTCGACGTTGGGCAGCAGCCGGTCGAGGATCACCGCTTCGTAGGCGCCGGACAGCGCCCGCGCCTGCCCCTCGGCGCCGTCGGCGGCCCAGTCGACCTCGAAGCCGTGCTGCTCCAGCTCGGCCACGATCTCGCGGCCCGTGGTGGCGTCGTCCTCGATGGCCAGGATCTTCGGCATCGGCTCGTCTGTAGCGCGAACCCGCCGGCTCGCCCATAACAGGGACAGATCGGGGGAATGGACCTTGAGGACCCAGACCGCACACAAGACCCGGACTTCGGGCCGCTTCGCCGGCATGCAGCTGGTGCGCGGCGGGACCTTCGCCATGGGCTGCGAGGGGTTCTACGCCGACGAGGCGCCGGTCCGCCCGGCCACGGTGGGCGACTTCTGGATCGACGAGACGCCGGTGACTAACGCCGCCTTCGCCCGCTTCGTGGACGCCACCGGCTATGTCACCTTCGCCGAGGTCCCGCCCGATCCGCGCGACTATCCGGGCATGGACCCGGCCATGGCCCGCGCCGGCTCGCTGGTCTTCACGCCGCCGGACGGGCCCGCGGACCTGAAGGGCCCGGCCACCTGGTGGGCCTTCGTCTTCGGCGCCACCTGGAAGAAGCCCCTGGGACCGGACGGCCCGGACGCCGACCCCGACCATCCGGCGGTGCACATCGGCTATCCGGACGCGGCGGCCTACGCCCAGTGGGCCAGGAAGCAGCTGCCGACCGAGGCGGAGTGGGAATACGCGGCGCGCGGCGGGCTCGAGGGCGAGGCCTATGCCTGGGGCGACGAGCTGGAGCCGGACGGCCGGATCCTGGCCAAGACCTGGCAGGGCGTGTTCCCGCACGACAATCGCGCGCCGCCGGGCCTGGAGCGCACCGCGCCGGTCAGGTCCTATCCACCCAACGCCTACGGCCTCTACGACCTGATCGGCAACGTCTGGGAGTGGACCGACGACTGGTACGCCCAGCCGAAGCCGGCCCCTATGGCTTCGGCCGTCGCCAGCTGCTGCGGCCAGCCGCGCGGCGAGGCTCTCAATCCCGAGGCCCTGGCGCGCGCGGAGAGCTGCGATCCCAACTCGCCGGTGGCCGGCATCCCGCGCCGGGTCGCCAAGGGCGGCTCGCACCTCTGCGCGCCGAACTACTGCCAGCGCTACCGGCCCGCCGCGCGCTGGCCGCAGCCGATCGACACCACCACCTCGCACATGGGCTTCCGTTGCGTGGTCAGGCGATAGTCGCGTCAGGGGGACGACGCCGATGAACCGATACGAACCCAGCCGCCGCGCCCTGGTCGCCGGCCTCGCCGCCACCGCCGGCCTGAGCGCCGCCGCCCAGGCTCAGCCGACGAAGCGTCCGAACCTGGTCTTCTTCCTGGGCGAAGGCCTGCGGAACGACGAGTTCGGCTTCATGGGCAATAAGGCGCTCAAGACGCCGAACATGGACGCGCTCGCCCGCGAGGGCACGGTGTTCAAGAACGCCTTCGTCACCAACGCCCTGTGCCTGCCCTCGCGCGCCAGCTTCCTCACCGGCGCCTACAGCCACACCACCGGCGCCACGACCAACGAGGAGGCGACCGTCCCGATCAGCTTCCGGCTGGTCAGCGACATCCTGCGCGAG
>JAFEDM010000308.1 GCA_018241625.1 Pseudomonadota bacterium
CACCTTGCAGGCATAGGCGGCGATCAGGTCGTCGGCCTCATAGCCGGGCAGCTCCAGGCAGGGCACGCCGAAGGCGCGGGTGGCCTCGCGCACCAGCGGGAACTGCGGCACCAGGTCCTCCGGCGGCGGCGGCCGATGGGCCTTGTACTGGTCGTAGAGCTTGTTGCGGAACGTCGCCTCGGAGTGGTCGAAGATCACCGCCAGGTGGGTCGGCGCATCGGCCTGGGCCCGCATCTCGGCCAGGAGCTTCCAGAGCATGTTGCAGAAGCCCGAGACCGCGCCCACCGGCAGGCCGTCCGACTTGCGGGTCAGCGGCGGCAGGGCGTGAAAGGCGCGGAAGATGAAGCCGGAGCCGTCCACCAGATAGAGCCGCACCTTCGGCCCGTCCTGGGTCGGGTCGCGCGGGATGTCGGCCAAGGTCTGCGGACCAGCCTGCGGGGTTTCGGCGTCGAGCGTCTCGGTCATGGCTGCAAGATAGGCGCGAGGCGGCGCGAGGTCACCCGCCGCAAACCGCGTCGGGCGCCGTTGCGGCAAGGATTGTCATCGCCGCGCGCTTGGCCCATGTCCGGGGCCGACGAGGAATCCAGAACCACTCGCGGAGGAAGCCAATGTTCTCGCACATCATGGTCGGCGCCAACGATCTCGACCGGACCAAGACCTTCTACGACGCCGTCCTCGGGGCCCTGGGCGCCGGCCCGGGCTTCGTCGACCGTCACCGGATCTTCTGGATGACGCCCACCGGCGTCTTCGCCGCCTCCGTGCCGATCGACGGCGAGCCGGCCACGGTCGGCAACGGCTCGACCGTGGGCTTCAACTGCGCCGACTCGGCCCAGGTCGACGCCTGGCACGCGGCGGGCCTGGCCGCCGGCGGCGTCGCCATCGAGGACCCGCCGGGCGTGCGCGAAGGCCCGACCGGCAAGCTCTACCTCGCCTACCTGCGCGATCCGGACGGCAACAAGCTCTGCGCCCTGCACCGGATGGCGAGCTAGCCGAACCGGGCGTTCAGATTGCCCAGGCCCTCGGTGGCGGCGAAGGCGTCGCCGCCGCCGTCGGCCAGGTAGGCGGACACGGCGCGCCCCAGGCCCGCATAGGCGGCGCGGAACGGCGAGGCGCCGGAGCTCAACCGCCGCACGCCCAGCGCCTGCAGCTCGGCGGCCTTGGGCGTGCCCGGCCACAGCATGATGTTCAGCGGCAGGTCGATCGCCCGCGCCAGACGGCCGATCAGGTCCGGGTCGCTCGGCCCCGGCACGAAGACGCCGCTCGCGCCGGCGGTCTTGTAGAGCGCGGCGCGATGAATGGTCTCCTGCTCGGCCGCCGTGCCCTGGGCCAGGCCCTTCAGGTAGACGTCGGTCCGGGCGTTGATGAACAGGGCCACGCCCACCGCATCGGCCGCCTTGCGCGCCGCCTCGATCTTGCGGGCGTGCAGCGCTGGATCGCGCGCCCCGTCCTCCAGGTTGATCCCCACGGCGCCCGCGCCGATCACCGCCTTGATGGTGTCCGACAGCTGGCCCAGGTCGTCGGTGTAGCCGCCCTCGATGTCGGCGGTGACCGGCACGCCGGCCACGCGGGCGACCGCCTCGATCGTGAACAGCAGGTTCTTCAGCGGCAGCTTGTCGCCGTCCGGATAGCCGTGCGCCCAGGCCACGGCCGCCGACGACGTCGCCACCGCCTTGGCCCCGGCGTCGGCCATCACCGCGGCGCTGGCGGCGTCCCAGGCGTTGGGCAGGACCAGGATCCCGGGCCCCGTGTGCAGGGCGGCGAAGGTCTCGGCGGCGGTCTTCTGGTCCATGGCGGTCCCCTCTGATCTTGCTCAAGGTCTAGACGTAGGGTGCGGCCAGGCTGTGACAACCGCTCGCGGAAACCGGACGCCGACGTCTGCTGACAGCGCTGTGGCAGCAAGCCGCCGACTTGTGGAGCGGCTTTCGCGCGCGGCGGCGAAACCGGCTATGAGGCGCCGGTGCCCGCCACCGCCCTGACCCGCCTGACCCTGACCGACTTCCGCTCCTACGAGCGGGCGGAGCTCGGCCTGGACGGCCGCCCGGTGTTCCTGGTCGGGCCGAACGGGGCGGGCAAGACCAACCTCCTGGAAGCCATCAGCCTGTTCACGCCCGGCCGCGGCCTGCGCGGCTCCAGCCTGACCGAGGTCGGCCGCCGGCTGCCCGGCGAGACCCAGGGCCGCGCCTGGGCGGTGGCCGCGACGGTGTCGGCTGACGGCGAGGAGACGCCGGTCGGCACGGGCGTGGAGCAGCCGGGCGCCGCGCGGCGTACCGTGCGCATCGCCGGCGAAACCGTGCCGCCCGGCCGCCTGGCCGAGCATCTGCGCCAGGTCTGGCTGACGCCGGCCCAGGATCGCCTGTTCCTGGAGGGCGCGGCCGAGCGGCGCAGGTTCTTCGACCGGCTGACGTTCGCGGCGATCCCGAGGCACGCCGCCCACGCCCAGGCCTACGACCGGGCCCAGCGCGAACGCATGCGCCTGCTCACCGACGAGACCCAGGCGCCCGACCCCGCCTGGCTCGACGCCCTGGAGGCCCGCCTGGCCGAGGCCGGCGCCCTGATGGCCGAGGCGCGCGCCACGACGCTCGCCGCCCTGCAGGCCGAGATCGATGGCCGCGGCGAGCGGCCTTTCCCCCAGGCGCGCCTGTCGCTGACCGGCGAGTGGGAGCAGATGGCCGGGCAAGGCGCGGAGATCGCCGACATCGAGGCCCGCCTCGCCCGCGCCCTGGCCGAAGCCCGCCCGCGCGACGCCGCCGCCGGCCGCGCGCTCACCGGCCCGCACCGGGGCGACCTTTCGGTGATCCACGCCGAGAAGGACCGCCCGGCCGCCGAATGCTCGACCGGCGAGCAGAAGGCCCTGATCCTCAACCTGGTGCTGGCCCAGGCCGCGCGGCTGGCCAAAAGAAGCATCGGGGCCGCCGCCGACCCCACCCCGATCCTGCTGCTGGACGAGGTCTCCGCCCACCTCGACGCACGCCGCCGCGCCGCCCTGTTCGACGAGATCGAGGCGCTGAAGCTCCAGGCCTTCCTCACCGGCACGGACGACCACCTGTTCGCCGGCCTCGAAGGCCGCGCTCAGGGCTTCCGTGTCGAAGGCGCGGCGCTGACGCCGGTCTAGCGGCCCTCGCGCGCGTACGCGTGGCGCGCACACGCGAGAAAGCGTGCGAAACGGCCGCCTAACCCCTATATAGTTCCTGAGAGATTCGGTCGCCGGCCATAGGGCCTGAAGAGCGACCGCGCCGGGTCCTTCTCCTCCCCTGATCAGGACCCCGATTGGAAGCGGCCAAGCTAGGCAGAGAATGAGCGAAGACAACGAGATCGAAGGCGCCCCTGATTCCGGCGAAGCCGGGTCCAACGGTGCCGCTGAGTATGGCGCGGAGAGCATCAAGGTGCTCAAGGGCCTGGACGCGGTCCGCAAGCGCCCGGGCATGTACATCGGCGACACTGACGACGGCTCGGGCCTGCACCACATGGTCTATGAGGTGGTCGACAACGCCATCGACGAGACCCTGGCCGGTTGGGCGACCCGCGTGGAGGTGATCCTCAACGCCGACGGCTCCTGCACCGTCACCGACGACGGCCGCGGCATCCCCACCGACATCCACGAAGGCGAAGGCGTCTCGGCGGCCGAGGTCATCATGACCCAGCTGCACGCCGGCGGGAAATTCGACCAGAACTCCTACAAGGTCTCCGGCGGCCTGCACGGCGTGGGCGTGTCGGTGGTGAACGCGCTCTCCGACTTCCTGCACTTGAAGATCTACCGCAACGGCGAGGTCCACGAGATGGACTTTGCGCGCGGCGACGCGGTCTCGCCCCTGAAGATCACCGGCGTCGCGCCGAAGCGGCCGAACGGCGAGTTCCTGACCGGCACCGAAGTCACCTTCATGCCGTCCACCGAGACCTTCGCCTTCATCGAGTTCGACCTGAAGACGCTCGAGCACCGGCTGCGCGAGCTGGCCTTCCTGAACTCCGGCGTGACCATCTGGCTGAAGGACCATCGCGGGGCCGAGCCCTTCGAGGAGGTCATGCACTACGACGGCGGCATCGAGGCCTTCGTGCGCCACCTGGACAAGGCCAAGGCGCCCTTGATCAAGGAGCCGATCGTCGTGCGCGGCAAGCGCGAGAACGTCGAGCTGGACCTCGCCCTGTGGTGGAACGACAGCTACCACGAGAACGTCCTCTGCTTCACGAACAACATCCCCCAGCGCGACGGCGGCACCCACCTGGCGGCCTTCCGTTCGGCGCTGACGCGGATCATCACCGGCTATGCGGAAAGCTCCGGCGCGGCGAAGCGCGAGAAGGTTTCGGTGGGCGGCGAGGACGCGCGCGAAGGCCTGACCTGCGTGCTGTCGGTCAAGGTGCCGGACCCGAAGTTCTCGTCCCAGACCAAGGACAAGCTGGTGTCGTCCGAAGTGCGCCCGGCCGTGGAAGGCCTGGTCGGCGAGGGCCTCGGGACCTGGTTCGAGGAGCATCCGAACGAAGCGCGGATGATCGTCCAGAAGATTGCTGAGGCGGCTGCCGCCAGAGAAGCAGCTCGCAAGGCCCGCGAGCTCACCCGCCGCAAGTCGGCGCTGGATATCTCCAACCTGCCCGGCAAGCTCGCCGACTGTTCGGAGAAGGATCCGGCCAAGTCGGAGATCTTCCTCGTCG
>JAFEDM010000309.1 GCA_018241625.1 Pseudomonadota bacterium
GGGTCTCGGAATAGCCACCGGAGCCGTGGGCGGCCGGCTGGTAGGGGGTAGGCGTCACGCACGCCGCCAGGCTCGCCAGGGCGGCGAAGGCCAGGGCGGTCAGGGCGGGTCGGATCATCGTCTGTCTCACGCGCATCCCTCCAACTCACAATGATCCGCCGCAATTGTGGTTGCCCGAGGTCATTTTCCGTGGAATCGCGCCGCCATTGTGACGCTGGGCAATATGGCGGTCACGCGCCGCCGGTCGCCAGGCTCCAGACGATCTTCCCCAGGGCGCCGAACAGCAGGACGGCGGTGGCCAGGGCCTGGACCATGAAACCGGCCTCCCGCTTCTCGGCGGCCTGGACATAGCCGGTCTGGTACATGATCCGGCCCACGATCCAGACGACGCCTAGGCCCGCGGCCACCAGCTCGTTCCAGTAGATGGCGAACAGCCAGAGGCTGCCCAGGAAGATCGGCAGCCATTCCAGCGTGTTGTAATGCGCGCGGATGGTCCGCTCGAGCAGCGGATCGCCGGTCATGGCCGGCGCGGCGATGCCGGACTTGCGGCGCGCGCCAGCGGTCTGCAGCCCCATCCAGAAATAGGTGAGAAGCGCGACCAGGGTGACGACGGCCACCCAGCGATGCTGCATCATCATTTGGCGTATCCCCCGAATGTCCCGACGGCGAGCCCAGCGTCGCCTTGGCGTGGAGCTTGGCACGTAACGGGGTTCGGCGGGAACCAGGGAAGCGCGCCGGCTCGTTAGAGGCTCAAGCAAGCCACCGGAGGTCGCCATGCAGGTGCAGTCGAGCGCGATCCGAGACATCGACTACGACCCTCAGCGCGCCAAGCTGCTGGTGCGCTTCGTGAGCGGTGAGCACTACGTCTACGTCGGCGTGCCGGGCGAGGTGCACCGCTCGTTCCTGGAGGCCGACTCGAAAGGTCGCTTCTTCCAGAACCAGATCCGCGACCGATATCCGTACAACCGGCTGGACGCCTAGGTTTTCGCCCGCTTTTCCCCCACGCGCTTGTCCCGTTGGGCCTTCACGCGCAGGCGAAGGGCGTTGAGCTTGATGAAGCCCGCCGCGTCGCGGTGGTCGTAGGCCACCGCGCCCTCCTCGAAGGTGACCAGCTCCTGGTCGTAGAGCGAATAGGGGCTGGTGCGGCCGATGACGGTGACATTGCCCTTGTAGAGCTTCACCCGGACCTGGCCCTCGACCATCTGTTGCGACAGGTCGATCGCCGCCTGCAGCATCTCGCGCTCCGGCGAGAACCAGAAGCCGTTGTAGATGAGCGAGGCGTACTTCGGCATCAGCTCGTCCTTGAGGTGCATGGCGCCCCGGTCGAGGGTGATGCTCTCGATGCCCCGGTGAGCGTGCAGCAGGATCGTGCCGCCAGGGGTCTCGTAGACGCCGCGCGACTTCATGCCGACGAAGCGGTTCTCCACCAGGTCCAGGCGGCCGACGCCGTTGTCGTGGCCGAGCTGGTTAAGCTTGGTCAGCATCGCGGCGGGCGACAGCGTCTCGCCGTCCAGGGCGACCGGGTCGCCGTTCTTGAAATCGAGGGTGAAGACGGTCGGCTTGTCCGGCGCGTCCTCCGGCGAAATGGTCCGCTGGTGCACGAACTCCGGCGCCTCGACGGCGGGGTCCTCCAGCACCTTCCCCTCGGATGAGGAGTGCAGCAGATTGGCGTCGACACTGAACGGGGCGTCGCCGCGCTTGTCCTTGGTGATCGGGATCTGGTGCTTCTCGGCGAAGTCCAGCAGGGCCTCGCGGCTCTTGAAGTCCCACTCGCGCCAGGGCGCCACGACGCGGATGTCGGGCTCCAGGGCATAGTAGGCGACCTCGAAGCGGACCTGATCGTTGCCCTTGCCGGTGGCGCCGTGCGCCACGGCGTCGGCGCCGATCTTGCGGGCGATCTCGATCTGCTTCTTGGCGATCAACGGCCGCGCGATCGAGGTGCCCAGAAGGTACTGGCCCTCATAGACCGTGTTGGCGCGGAACATCGGGAAGACGTAGTCGCGCACGAATTCCTCGCGCACGTCCTCGACGAAGGCGTACTCCGGCTTGACGCCCAGGGTGATGGCCTTCTGGCGCGCCGGCTCCACCTCGCCGCCCTGGCCGAGGTCAGCGGTGAAGGTCGCGACCTCCGCGCCCAACTCGGTCTGCAGCCACTTGACGATGGTGGAGCTGTCGAGACCGCCGGAATAGGCGAGCACGACTTTCTTGACGGGCTTGTCGGCCATGGCGCGGAGGCGTCCTCAAGGCTGGAGTTTTGGGCTGGAGTATTGGGAAGTCGCGGGCGTTTAAGAGCCAATAGGCGACGGGTTCAAGACCCCAGATTCAATACTTGAGCGACCCTTCGGCCTTCAGCTGGGCCATGACGGCGCGCAGCCAGCCCAGGTGGGCGAGGGTGGCCAGGGCCGCCAGGACGATCCGCACGCCGAACAGGATCAGCGCCTCCTCGGGGCTCAGGCCCAGGCTGCGGACGCCGGCGACCAGAAACAGGCTGGCCAGGAAGGCCATGGCCGGCGCCGCGCTCAGCGCCACGTTGCGCGAGAGGCGCGGGCCCTTGGGCGCGCCCGGCTGCAGCGGCACCTTGGTGTCGGCGTCCATCCGGTTCCAGGCGGCGCGCGAAGCGCCGGCCATCAGCGCCAGCGCCAGGATCCAGACGGCGTCGCCCAGGTAGATCAGAACGGTGAGCAGCATCTAGACGGCGACCATCCTAGACCGTCACCTGCGCCCCAAGCTCGACCACCCGACCAGGCGGGATCTTGTAGAAGTCGGTCGGGTTCGCCGCATTCTTCATCAGGAAGATGAACAGCTTGTCCTGCCAGAGCGGCATGCCCGACTGGGCCGACGGCACCACCGACCGGCGGCCCAGGAAGAAGCTGGTCGCCATGATGTCGAACTTCAGCCCCAGCCGGCGGCAGAGCGCCAGGGCCTTGGGCAGGTTCGGGCTCTCCATGAAGCCATAGGTGACGATGATCTTCTTGAAGTCGTCGTTCACCGGCTCGATGCGGATGCGGTTCTCGTCGGAGACGCGCGGGGTCTCGGCGGTCTCGATCGTCAGCACGATGTTCTTCTCGTGCAGCACCTTGTTGTGCTTGAGGTTATGCATCAGGGCCACCGGCGCCATGGTGGCGTCCGAGGTCAGGAAGATCGCGGTGCCCGGCGCGCGGTGCGGGGCGCGGGCCTTGAGGATTTCGGACAGCTCGATCAGGGGCACGCTGTCGCGCCGGGTCTTCTCGGCGAGGATCTGGGCGCCGCGGGTCCAGGTCCACATCACCACGATCAGCGAGGCGCCGAGGACGAGGGGCAGCCAGGCGCCGTCGGGGATCTTCAGCAGGTTCGACGAGATGAAGGTGATGTCCAGCACGCCGAAGCCGCTCGCCGCGAGAATCGCCTGCCACAGCGGGCGCTTCCACATCCAGCGGACGATGACGAAGAACAGCAGGGTGTCGACGAACATCGCCCCGGTCACCGCGATGCCGTAGGCGGCGGCCAGGTTGTCGGACTTCTGGAACACCAGCAGCAGGACCAGCACGCCGATCATCAGGAAGTTGTTGACCTGCGGCACATAGATCTGGCCGGCCTGGGTCTCGGAGGTCCGCAGGATCGAGATCCGCGGGAAGAGGCCCAGTTGCACCGCCTGCTGGGTCAGGGAGAAGGCGCCGGTGATCACCGCCTGGCTGGCGATGATGGTGGCCAGGTTGGCGAGCAGCAGCACCGGCCAATAGATCACCTGCGGGATCATCCGGTAGAACGGGTCCACGTGCGCCGAGGGATGATGCAGCACATTGGCGCCCTGGCCCAGGTAGTTGAGCAACAGGGCCGGCAGCACCAGGACCAGCCAGGCGGCGCGGATCGGGTTGCGGCCGAAGTGGCCCATGTCGGCGTACAGCGCCTCGGCGCCGGTGACCGCCAGGAAGACGCTGCCCAGGATGACGAAGCCCAGGAAGCCGTTGTCGATCAGGAAGATCACGCCGTAGTGCGGCGACAGCGCCCGGAAGATCGTCGGGTCGTCGGCGATGTGATAGACGCCCAGCGCGGCCAGCACCAGGAACCACAGGGCGCAGATCGGGCCGAAGAACTTCGCGACGCTCGCCGTGCCCTTGGACTGCACCAGGAAGAGCGCGATCAGGATGCCGGCGGCGATCGGCACGGTCAGGCGGGCGATCTCATGCGGCGCGCCGGGGGCGTCGCGCACCCCTTCCACCGCCGAGAGCACCGACATGGCGGGCGTGATGATGCCGTCGCCGTAGAACAGGGCGGCGCCGGCCATGCCCAGCAGCAGCACCCAGCCGGATCGTCGCGGCACGATGCGCTGGGCCAGCGCCATCAGGGCGAGCGTGCCGCCCTCGCCCTTGTTGTCGGCGCGCATCAGGAAGACGACGTACTTGACCGTGACGATCAGGATCAGCGCCCAGGTCACCAGCGAGACCACGCCCAGCACCGACAGGCTGGGGTCGATGGTGGCCCGCGAATGGCGCAGGGCCTCGCGCATGGCGTAGAGCGGGCTGGTGCCGATGTCGCCGAACACCACGCCCATGGAGCCGAGCGCCAGGGCGAAGAAGCTCTCTTTGTGCGGGGAGTGATGCGACTCCTCGGACGCCTCTGAGGCGCCAGCGGCCGTATCAGCCATCCAATCTCTCCGGGAGCTTGCAAAGGCTCCCTTGGGCGGCCCGATGCCGTCTCGCGGCCGGCGCGATACACCCAAACCCATGACCGTTCAATGCGGTGCAACTCGCATGCGTCATCACGGCGCCGCTTTTCCTTGAACGTCGCGGCGAGCGCCCTAGTTTCCCAACAGGGGCGTGGAGGCGGGTATGGATCGCAGACTGGCGCTGGTCACCGGTGCGTCGGCCGGAATTGGCGCGGCCTTCGCCCGCATCCTGGCCAGCCACGGCTATGACCTGGCGCTGACAGCGCGGCGCGCCGATCGGCTGATCCAGCTCGCCGAGGAGATCTCTCTACGCTATGGCGTCGAGGCCCTGACGGTCACCGCCGACCTCGCCGAGCCCGAGGCGCCGGGCCAGATACTCGATTTCCTCACCGCCCACGGCCGCACGGTCGACGCCCTGGTGAACAATGCCGGCTATGGGCTGCCCGGCGCCTTCGCCGACACCCGCTGGTCCGACCAGGCCGCGGTTATCCAGGTGATGGTGACCGCGCCGTCGGAGCTGGCGCACCGGGTGCTGCCGGGCATGCTGCACCGGCGCTTCGGGCGGATCGTCAACGTGGCGTCCCTGGCGGGCCTGGTGCCGGGCGCGGCCGGCCATACCCTCTATGGCGCGGTGAAGGCCTTCATGGTGCGCTTCTCCCAGAGCCTGCACCTGGAGACGGAAAGCCAGGGCGTACATGTGAGCGCGCTGTGTCCCGGCTTCACCTATTCCGAGTTCCACGACGTGGCGGGCACGCGCGCCCAGATCACCCAGGCGACGCCGCCCTGGCTGTGGCTGGGCGCCGACGAGGTGGCGGCCGCCGGCTATGAGGCGGTGGAGGCCAACCGGCCGATCTGTGTGCCCGGCGCGCCCAACAAGGCCATCGCCGCGGTCGCCAAGATGATCCCCGACGACTGGGCGCTGGCGCTCATGGCGTCACAGGGGCCGCGCTTCCGGAAGCTTTAGCCACATAGGGCGTGGCGGCCTCCGGCCGGATCAGGCCGTGGGTCGAATCGGCGATCCCGGCCAGCAGGAACTGCACGGCCATGGCGCAGAGGATCAGCCCCAGCACACGCACGATGATCGATAGCCCGATATTGCCGACCAGCCGGCTGATCA
>JAFEDM010000030.1 GCA_018241625.1 Pseudomonadota bacterium
ATCGGCGCGCGCGGCCCCTGCCGCGGCCGCCAGGGCCAATGACGCCACGCTGGTGAAGGCGGCGAGTCGTTTCGCGTTCATCTGATATCCCCTGTTGTCCGACCGCTTCGTCCAGTTCCTGGATCCGGCCGTGCCCGGACATCCTTGCGGGGTGACCCGAGGGATCAATGTTCGCGGACCGGGTACGGCCGCGCTTGCCGGTCGTGATTAAAGTTTGAGCAGCATGAGGCCGCGGCGCCAATCGCTTGGGCGCCGGCGGACGTCAAGGGGATGTAAGGGCGCGACTCTCCGCGCCGGTCGGCGAATTCCGCCTAGCGCGCGACCTGGGGCGCGAAGCCGAGGTGCGCGCCCGCATCGACCAGCAGGGTTTCGCCGGTTACGTGGCGCGAAGCGCGCGAGGCCAGGAACACGGTGGAGACCGCGATGTCCTCCGGCGTGGAGGCGGCCTTGAGCGGCGAGTTGGCGGCCGCGTTGGCGCGGATGCGGTCCACGACGGTGTCAGGCATGCCCTTTCCGAACCAGGGCGTGTCGATGAAGCCCGGGCAGACGGCGTTGACGCGGATCTTCGGCGCGAGGGCCCGCGCGAGCGATAGGGTCATGGTGGTCAGGGCGCCCTTCGAGGCCGCGTAGGGCACTGAGGAGCCGATGCCGGTGACGCCGGCGATCGAGGCCGTGTTGACCACCGCACCGGGCTGCGGCGCGGCCTCGAGCAGGGCGCGGCAGGCGCGGACCATCTGATAGGCGCCGATGACGTTCACCGCATAGAGGTCGAGGAAGTCCTGGGCCGAGACGGCGTCGAGGTCGCCGTGGCTAGCGAAGCGGGTCGTGCCGGCGTTGTTGAACAGGGCGTCGATGCGCCCGAAGGGCTGGGCCGCCGCGGCGATCTTCCGGCAATCATCGTCCGAGGCCACATCGCCCTGGACCAGCACGGCCTTGGCGCCTTCGGCCTCCACCAGACGCGCGGTCTCCTGGGCTTCATCGGCGCTGCGCGCGTAGTTGATGACGACTGTCGCGGCGCCCTGGCGCGCCGTCTCGACGGCGATCGCCCGGCCAAGGCCCGTGGACGCGCCCGTCACCAAAACCACGAAGTCCTCGCAGGACCCAGCCCGAGACCCAGCCATGCCGTCGCTCCCTCAAGTTTGCGGCCGTGATAGCGGGCGTGGAGCCGCCTGTCTCGGTTGCAGGCCGTGGAGGCGGGGTCTAAAGCGCCCGCCATGGACGACACTCACCTGACGCAGCTCGGCCGCGAGGTGCGGGGCTTTGCGAGCCCCGAGGAGGCCGTGCTGGAGCGCGTGCCCAATCCGCAGGCCGACACCCTCTATCTGGCGCGGTTCACGGCGCCGGAGTTCACCTCGCTCTGCCCGGTGACCGGCCAGCCCGATTTCGCGCACCTGGTGATCGACTACGCGCCGGGGGACTGGCTGATCGAATCCAAGTCGATGAAGCTGTACCTCGGCGCATTCCGGAACCATGGCGCGTTCCACGAGGACTGCACCGTGGCGATCGGGCGCAAGATCGTCGAGGTGGCGGCGCCCAGGTGGCTGAGGATCGGCGGCTACTGGTTCCCGCGCGGCGGCATCCCGATAGATGTGTTCTGGCAGAGCGGGCCGCCGCCGGATGGCCTTTGGCTGCCGGATCAAGGCGTCGCGCCCTATCGGGGACGTGGGTGAGGTGATCTGTGAGAAAGTCTTCTCGCCCGGGATTTGATCTCGGGTCGTCGATTACTTGAGTTAACGATTTCGCTGCTTCCCTTCAGTTTCAGTCCGTGAAGGTCGCGCGAGATATCGAATCCCGACGACTTTCCTTGAGCGCGCTCTCCTCTGAGGGGAAAAGCTCCGGCTGCTTGTGTCGACGGCGCTTTCGGCTTCCCAAATCCGTTAATCGGCTCTATAGAGGTCAGGCCCAAACTCTCCTCGGGCGTGTCACCTCAGGCCGGACGGCGCTTTGCGTCGTCCGGCCGTTGTGTTTCCGGGGCTCGAGTTCCCGACGTCAGCCGGCGGCGCGGCCGTGGCTGACCAGGCCATCGAGGCTGGGCCGCTCACGCTCCAGCGGCGGCTCGCGCGGCGTTCCCATCAGGATGAAGCCGGCCACCTTTTCCTCGCCGACGAGGCCCAACAGGGCGTTGGCGTCCGCATCGTAGGCGTACCAGTCGGTGATCCAGTTGGCGCCATAGCCCAGCGCCAGCGTGGCGTAGAGCAGGGTGGTGCAGACGGCGCCGGCCGAGAGCCGCTGCTCCCATTCGGGGATCGAACCCGGTTTCGGCGAAGAGATCACCGCCACGCAAAGCGGTGGGACCTTGAGCTTGCCGAGCTTGGCCGCCGCGTTCGCATCGCCGCGCGACTGGGCCAGGGCCTCCAGGTCCGCGGCGAAGGCGGCCTTGTCCGCGCCGCGCAGGACCACGAAACGCCAGGGCGCGAGCTTGCCGTGGTCCGGAACCCGGATGGCGAGTTGCAACAGGGCGTCCAGTTCGGCCTCGTCCGGCGCGGGTTCGGCCAGGGTGAGTGCGGAAGCC
>JAFEDM010000310.1 GCA_018241625.1 Pseudomonadota bacterium
CGTGCCGGAGGCGCACTTCCCCGGCCTGCAGCCCGGCGATCGCTGGTGCCTCTGCGCGCCGCGATGGAAGGAGGCGCTGGACGCCGGCGCCGCGCCGAAGGTGGTCCTGCAAAGCACCCACGAGGAGACTTTGGCCATAGTGCCGTTAGGCGTCCTCAAGGACCACGCGGTGGAGGCTTAGCGCCGCTCAGCGGAGCGGATATTCCGCTTCCAACCTGTAGTGCGCCTGTTCCGAACCCAGAAAGCTGGAATAGAGGCCGAAGCTCGCCACCGGGATCGGCGGCGATTTGAGCAGGTTGTTGGCCTGGACCCAGGCGCCCAGCTCCGCCGGGTCGGGCCGCTTCAGATAGGCCAGGGTGACGTGCGGCTTATAGGCCCGCGTCTCCGGCTTCAGCCCGGCGCGGCGGGCCGCCGACTCGCAGGCCTTGCCGAGCTGGCTGAGCGGTTCGCTGGGCTCGACCCCGGCCCAGGCGACGTGGGCGTCCGGCCCCTCGCCAAAGGCGCCGACGCCGGACAGCACGATCTCGAACGGCCGGGCGCGCACCGTCACCAGCTCGGCGTCCAGGTCGCGCGCGATATCCTCGCGCAGATCGCCGAAGAACCGCAGGGTCAGGTGCAGGTTTTCGGCCGGGCTCCAGCGGGCGGCCTCGATCCCCTTCTGGCGGCGGGCGAGCGCCTGACCGATCGCCTCGGGCATCGGCAGGGCGGCGAAGAGCCGGATCATGCCCTCAGGCTTAGCCCAGCGCCGCCGTAATCCCTAACGAATCCCGGCCGCAAGCTGCACCACGAAGGCCTTGCTTCCGCCGCACAGCGCTCCGATATTTCCCCTTGCGTCCAATCCGGACGTTCAAAAGGGATTCTGCTCACATGAGCGACTTCAACCGCGGCTATGCGCGCACGGTCGCCACCGGCGCCGCCGACATGTCGGTTGACGCGGGTCTCCGCAGCTTCATGCTCGGCGTCTACAACAAGCTGGCCCTGGGCCTCGTGCTCTCGGCCGCCCTGGCCTGGCTGACGGCGGACTTCCCGCCGGTCCAGCAACTGCTCTACGTCACCTCGCCGGAAGGCCGCTTGGTCGGCTTCACCGGCCTGGGCACCGTCGTCCGCTTCGCGCCGCTGGTGGTGCTGATCGGGGCGATGTTCATGCGCAACGCCACCGCGCGCTCGTCCGGCTTCCTCTACTGGGCCGTGGTGTCGCTGATCGGCGCGGGCCTGGGCGTCTGGCTGCTGGCCTACACCGGCACGTCGGTCGCGTTGACCTTCCTGATCACCGCCAGCGCCTTCGGCGCCCTGTCGCTGTTCGGCTACACCACCAAGAAGGACCTCACCGGCCTCGGCAGCTTCATGCTGATGGGCATGTGGGGCCTGCTGCTGGTCGGCCTGATCGGCATGTTCTGGCACCCGCCGGGCTTCAGCATGATCTTCAGCCTGCTGGGCGTGGTGATCTTCTCCGGCCTGATCGCCTGGGACACCCAGAACCTGAAGATGACCTACTACCAGCTGGGCGGCGACCAGCAGTCGATGGCCATCGCCACCAACTACGGCGCGCTCGGCCTCTACATCAACTTCATCAACCTCTTCCAATTCCTGCTCAGCCTGACGGGCAGCCGCCGCTAGGCGGCGCGGAAGAGCGAAACAGGAAGGCCCCGGCGGGAAACCTCCGGGGCCTTTTTATTCCTCCCCTTCAGGGGGAGGTGTCGCGAAGCGACGGAGGGGGTTGTCAGTCGACGACCTTGAAGCGGCCCTTGTCGAAGAAGCGCAGCACCTGATCAAGCTCGTGGCCACGGCGCAGGATCATGCCGCCCTGGCCCAGCACCGCCCAGGCGCCCTGCTTGCGGGCCAACGCCGGACGCTTCTCGATCCGGTAGAGCGGCGCCTCCGAGGTGCGCCGGTAGACCGAGAACACCGCCGATTCGCTCAGGCCATCGATGGCGTAGTCGCGCCATTCGCCGGCGGCGACCATGCGGCCGTAGAGGGAAAGCAGGCGGTTCAGCTCGCGCCGCTCGAAGAAGACGCTGGGCTGACGGGGCGACGCGTAGGACGTGTCGAAGGCCATTGGCGCGAGCCTAGACCGGAATCGCCGCTCCCGGCCAGAGGGTGTGTGGCCGCCCGTCGCCGCCGCCCTAGCGTCGCCTTAGAACGCCGCGAAATGACCTTATTCGCGACGCGCGAGCGCCCGATGCGCCCTCCAAATTCACATCGTCGGTTGGACAGGAGACGGCGGTCCCGGATCCTGAACAGCCCCCCCAGCCCCCTGGGATTGGCGATCCTGGCCAACCGACGCCTATATCTCCTCCCAGTCAGACCCCCGCGGGTGCTCTCCAGCCGCGGGGGTCTTACTGTTTCTGGGGGCAAGCGATCCGCGCGGCTCGGCCGGGCTCAGCTTTTCGGCGCGCGCGCCTCGGCCGCGCCGACGATCCGGCCGCCGCGGCCCGCCTGGATCAGCACCACCGTCTTCAGCCCCTCTTCGGAC
>JAFEDM010000311.1 GCA_018241625.1 Pseudomonadota bacterium
GGGAGGACAATCCGGCGCTGGGCTGGCGGGCGATCCGCATGGGCCTGGACCGCCCGGCCCTGCTGCGCCTGCAGCTGCGCGCCCTGATCGCCGCGGCCCGCGGCCGGCCGCTGCGGATCATGTTCCCGCTGGTCGCCAATGTGGACGAGTTCCGCGCCGCCCGACAGCTGGTCGACATCGAGGTGGCCTGGGCGCTGCGCCGCGGCCGCCAGGCGCCCTCGCGCCTGGACGTCGGCGCGATGATCGAGGCGCCGTCCACCGTCTGGCACCTGGACGCCCTGCTGCCGCTCACCGACTTTGTCAGCGTCGGCACCAACGACCTGATGCAGTACCTGTTCGCCGCCGACCGCGGGAACCCGCGGATGGCTGACCGTTACGACCCGCTGTCGCCGCCGGCCCTGCGCGCCCTGGAGCAGATCCAGCGCGCCTGCGCCGAGACCGGCACCCCGGTCAGCGTCTGCGGCGAGATGGCGGGCCGGCCGCTGGAGGCCTTCACCCTGGTGGCCCTGGGCTTCGAGCGCCTGTCGATGCCGCCCGCCGGCGTCGGCCCGGTGAAGCAGATGGTGCTAAGCTGCGACCGCGAGGCGGCCCGGCGCGGCGTCTCGGCCTTGTTGAAGAGCAGCGCCGGCTCGGTGCGCAACGAGATCGAGACCCTGGCCCGCAAGCTGTATGTCGCGGTCTAAGAAGCGCCGGGAATCAGTGTCCAAGGTCTGGTCGTGAGCGAACGCGACGCCCTCAGCCTGCACTCGGGCCCGGATATCGGCTCGGCCCTCAAGGCGATCCGCGAGCAGCGCCGGCTGTCGCTGGAGACCCTGGCCGACATGACGCGCGTGCGGCGCGCCTACCTGGCCGACCTCGAGGCCATGCGGCTGGACCGGCTGCCCTCGCGGCCCTTCACCATCGGCTACATCCGCGCCTACGCGGAAGCGCTGGGTCTGGACGGCGAGGCGGCGGTTGAGCGCTTCAAGGCCGAAGAGCCGATGCTGGACGAGCCGCTGCGCAACCCGGTGGGCGTCACGGAGGCCGGCGACCCGCGGGTGGTGGCCATCGTCGGCGGCGTGGTGGTGATCCTGATCGCCATCGTGCTCTGGAACATCGCCCAGCGGGCCATGCTGGCGGGCGCGCCGCCGCCGCCCACCGCCTCTTCCCAGGCCACCGCCAAGGCCCTGACCGCGCCCGAGCCGCAGACCGTCACCCTGGGCATGCCCCTGCCCGCGCCGGTGGAATCGACCACGCCGCCGCCCTACGAGACGCCCGGCATGCCGCTCATCAATCCGGACGGCACGGTCACCAAGCCCGGAAGCGTGGCCAAGCCGGGCATCCCGGTGGCGCCGCCGGTCGATCCGTCGACCCTGCCGCCGATCTTCCAGGCGAACGGCCAGGTCTATGGCGCGCCCAAGGATCAGCCCTCGGCCGTCACCCTGCAGGCCCTGAAGCCGGCCTCCCTGGTGATCCGCGGCCAGGACGGCCAGATCTATTTCGCCCGCCAGTTCGCGGCCGGCGACGCGTTCCGCGTGCCCAACGTCGGCGGCCTGATGGCCGACGTGGCGCAGCCCAACTACTTCCAGGTCTTCGTGGGCGGCCGCTCCAAGGGCGTGTTGCCGGCGCCGCAGGTGCTGCTCGCCAAGCTGGCCGAGGCCGCCACGCCGCCCGCGCCGAACCCCGCGCCGGTGACGCCTTCGACGGTGACGGCCGCCGCGCCCA
>JAFEDM010000312.1 GCA_018241625.1 Pseudomonadota bacterium
AGGGTCGCCGCGCCGCCCGGCAGGCCCTGGATTTCAGCCACGCCCGCGCCGTTGGTCTTCGCCGCGAACGGGGTGTCGGCGACCACGATGTAGCCGATCATCTGGTCGTGGATGTTGCAGCCCAGCGGCACGATCCCCGCCTTGTCGAAAGTCACCGTGCGCTCTTCCTGCTGGCCATAGAGCTTGAGTTCGAACTTCTTGGCCGACGAGAAGGAATAGACGTGGTGGCGCACCTTGTCTTTGTTGGGGAAGGCGACCGTCGAGCCCACCGGCACGATCAGGACATAGGGATTGAAGCTGATGTTCTGCTGGGTCATCACGATGGGCCAGGCGAAGCGGATCGGGCCGCCCATGCCGGCGCCGCCCGCCGGACGCACCAGGACGACGGCGTCCGCCAGGGGCGCGCCGTCCTCGCCCTTCACGGTGATCGTGAGGTCCGCGGCCAAGGCCGGGGCGGCGATCGCGGCGGCGAAAGCAACGGCGACGGGTAGACAGAACTTTCGGATCATGTGGGTCGCCTAGACCCGTTCGATTGAACGCACTGTAAATATCTCCGGACGTAGCTTGTTCCGCGAAGGCTGCAGGAAGCGGTCGATGGGGACCTGCAAGGATGCAACGACGACTCGCGGTGCTGTTGGGCGCCGGCATGTTGCTTTGCGCGACGGGGGCAAAAGCTGACTCTGACCTTCGCCCGAGCGGCAAACTGCTTCTGACTGAAGGGGTCAGCGACATCGAAGGTTCGGCGGGCGGCGGGGTCGCCACCTGGGCGGTGATCGGCGGCTACGAGACCCGCGACGGCATCGGCGCCAACGTCCACGCCACCGGCATCCAGCTGAAGGATTTCCAGTTCCGGTCCTGGGGCGGCGCCGTCGGCTTCTACGACCGCGTGGAGCTGAGCTACGCCCACCAAGAGTTCGACACCCAGGGCACGGGCCTTAAGCTCGGCCTCGGGCGCGGCTTCACCTTCAGCCAGGACGTCTATGGGGCAAAGGTGAAGGTGCTGGGCGACGCGGTTTATGCGCAGGACAGCTGGGTCCCGCAGGTCTCCGTCGGGGCGAACTACAAGAAGGCCGACCAGAGCGCGGTGCTGAACTTCCTGGGCGCCAGGGACGACAGCGGCGTCGACTGGTACGTGGCGGCGACCAAGGTCTATCTGGACCAGAGCCTAGTGCTGAGCGGCGCGGTGCGCGCGACCAAGGCCAACCAGACCGGGCTGCTGGGTTTCGGCGGCTCGGGGAACGACAACTACCACGCCGAGTTCGAGGGTTCGGCGGCCCTGCTGCTCTCCAAGCGGTTCGCTGTCGGCGCCGAATACCGCACCAAGCCGAACAACCTGGGCCTGAAGGAAGACGACTGGGCGACGGTGTTCGCCGCCTTCGCCATCAACAAGACGCTGTCGGTCACCGCCGCCTACGTCGACCTGGGCGAGATCGCCACCTTCAAGCACCAGAACGGCGCGTACCTCTCACTGCAGGCGGGGTTCTAGGATGATCAAGGGTCTCATGCTCGCCGGCGCCGTGGCCTTGGCGCCGCTGGCCGTGGTCGCCGCGCCCGCTTCGGGCGATCACCCGCCGCCGTTCAAGATCGAGCATCCGTCCACGCAGTATCCGGGCGAGGAGGAGGTCGACGCCTACAAGCACGATCCCGCCAACGCCGGGACGACGCCCTTCGAGGGCGACCGGATGTGGAAGGCGTTCCACGAGCAGGCCGGCGTCGACCACGTGGTGGACGAGACGGTGGACCTGAGCCTGGCGGACCCGCGCATCTCCGACATCTTCAAGAGCCACGACATGGTCCGCCTGCGCCGGACGCTCAAGGAGCAGTTCTGCTACATCCTGGGCGGCGGCTGCGCCTACTCAGGCCGCGACATGAAGGCCGTGCACAAGGACATGGGCCTGCAGAACGCCGACTTCAACGCCCTGGTCGAGCACCTGCAGATCGCCATGGACCACGAGAAGATCGGCTTCCGCGACCAGAACCGCTTCCTGGCCAAGCTCGCGCCCATGCAGCGGACGACGGTCGAGCGCTAGACGTCGAACTTGACGCCCTGGGCCAGGGGCAGGGTCGCGCCGTAGTTCACCGTGTTGGTGGCGCGGCGCATGTAGGCCTTCCAGGAATCCGAGCCCGCCTCGCGGCCGCCACCGGTCTCCTTCTCGCCGCCGAACGCCCCGCCGATCTCGGCGCCGGACGGGCCGATGTTGACGTTGGCGATGCCGCAATCCGAGCCGCCCGCGGAGGTGAACAGCTCCGCCTCGCGCACGTCGTTGGTGAAGATCGACGACGACAAGCCCTGGGGCACGTCGTTCTGCAGGGCGATCGCCTCGGAAATGTCCGTGTACCGCATGACATAGAGGATCGGCGCAAAAGTCTCGCGGCGGACGACGTCGGTCTGGCGGTCCATCTCGACCAGGGCCGGGCGCACATAGGCCGCGTCGGCGCAGCCCGGGACCTCGACCCGCTCGCCCCCGGCGATCGCGCCGCCCTGGGCCTTCGCATCGGCCAGGGCGCGCTGCTGGGCGTCGAGGGCGGCGGCGTCGATCAGCGGGCCGACCAGGGTCCCGGCCTTGCGCGGGTCGCCGATCGGCACCGAGGCGTAGGCCGCCTTCAGCCGGTGCACGAAGGCGTCGTAGACGGATGTGTGCACGAACAGCCGCCGCAGCGTGGTGCAGCGCTGGCCGGCGGTGCCCATGGCGGCGAAGGCGACGCCGCGCAGGGTCAGATCCAGGTCGGCGGTGGGCGCCACGATGGCGGCGTTGTTGCCGCCCAGCTCCAGCAGGGCGCGGGCGAAACGGGCGGCCAGGCGCGGTGCGACGGCCCGGCCCATGGCCGTGGAGCCGGTGGCCGAGACCAGCGGGATTTTCGGGTGGTCGACGAGCGCCTCGCCCACCTCGCGGCCGCCGATCACCACGGCGGAGAGGCCGGCCGGGGCCTCACCGAATTTCGCGCAGGCGCGGTCGAACAGGGCCTGGACGGCGAGCGCCGTCAGCGGCGTCTTCTCCGACGGCTTCCAGACGACGGGGTCGCCGCAGACAAAGGCCAGGGCGGCGTTCCAGGACCAGACGGCGACCGGGAAGTTGAAGGCGCTGATCACGCCCACCACGCCCAGCGGATGCCAGGTCTCCATCATTCGGTGCTGCGGCCGCTCGGTGGCGAGCGTCAGGCCGAACAGCTGGCGCGACAGGCCCACGGCGTAGTCGCAGATGTCGATCATCTCCTGGACCTCGCCCAGGGCCTCGGAGACCACCTTGCCGGCCTCGAGGGTCACCAGGGCGCCCAGGTCGGCCTTGGCTGCGCGCAGCTCCTCGCCCAGCATGCGCACCAGCTCGCCGCGCCGCGGCGCGGGGACCAGCCGCCACTTGAGGAAGGCCTCGTGGGCGGCCTCGATCGCCTGGGCCACCTCGGCCGGCGTCGCGTCGTGGACCTCGGCGATCGCCTCGCCGGTGACGGGCGAGCGCACGGTGCGGCCGCCCCCGGTCCACAGGGCCTCGGCCACGCCGAGGCGGGACAGGGTTTCGGCGGCTTCAGCGCGGCCAGAAAGCGAAGAACCGGGGCCGATGGGGGTCTGTACGGTCATCTGTCCTACTCGGCGGCGAGCGCGGCGTTCGGTTGGGTGTCGCCAGCGTAGAAGCGTCCGAAGCGATTGCCCAGGAAGGCGTCGAGCGGGATGTCCTCCTGGCGGATGAAGCCGGCCTGCGGCAGGGCGCCGGTCGCCAGCATGTCCAGCACGGCGCAGGCGGCGCCGGCGGTGGTGATCTGGATGGCGCTCTTCATCTCGCCGCCCACGGGCTGGGCATAGACCTTGTTGACATAGGTCTCCTGCATCAGCCGCCCGTCCTTCAGTCCACTGACGGTCACGAAGATGATCACCACGTCCTGCAGGGTGGCGGGCACCGCGTTCTCCAGGATGTCCTTCAAGAGGCCCCGGCGGTCGCGCAGGCCGAGGTCGTTCAAGAGCGCCTTCATGATCGCCGCGTGACCCGGATAGCGGATGGTGCGGTAGTTGAGGTTGCGCACCTTGCCGGCGAGCGTCTGGCACAGGGTGCCCAGGCCGCCGGAGGTGTTGAAGGCCTCGTAGGTCACCCCATCGAGGGCGAACTCCTCGCATTCCTCGAGGGCCGGGACCTCGCGCAGCTTGCCGCCGACGATGGCCTCGCAGGGCTCGCAGTATTCGTTGATCACCCCGTCGGTCGACCAGGTGAGGTTGTAGTTGAGCGCGTTCGAGGGATAGCGCGGCAGGGCGCCGACGCGCAGGCGCACGTCGTGCAGCTCCTCGAAGTGCTTGCAGAGGTCCCAGGCGGCGATGGTGATGAAGCCGGGGGCCAGGCCGCACTGCGGGATGAAGGCCGTGGTCGCGTCCTTGGCCAGGTCGCGCACGATGCGGCTCGCGGCCACGTCCTCGGTGAGGTCGAGATAGTGCGCGCCGGCCGCCTTCGCCGCCTGCGCCACCACCGTGGTCAGGTGATAGGGCGCGGCGCTGATCACCGCGAAGGCGCCTTGCAGCGCCTGGGCGAGCGCGGCCGGGTCGTCGATGGCCAGTTCGGCCGTCGCGACGCGCGGGTCCAGGCCCTTCAGCGCCTCGGCGCTGCGGTCGACGACCTTGACCTCATAGTCGCCGCTGCCGACCAGCAGGTCGGCGATGGTCGAACCGATCTTGCCGGCCCCGATGACGGTCACCTTGCGCATGGCAAACTCCTCCTCCGCGTGTCGGATCCAGGATGATTCGCGCCGCCGCCGGTTTCAATTCGCATTTCGGCGATATTGATGGCATATTTCGCCATACTGACCGCAGCATTCGGCGATGTGACGACAATGGACGATCTGGACGAGCATCTCCTGGCCCGCCTGCGCCACAACGCCCGTGCGCCGGTGGCGGAACTGGCCCGGGCGCTGGGCCTGTCGCGGACGACGGTGCAGAGCCGGCTTCAGCGGCTGGAACGCTCCGGCGTGATCGCCGGCTACGCGGTGCGACTGTCGGAGGCGCGCGAGGCCGCGATGATCCACGCCTTCGTCCTGCTGACCGTCGAGCCCAAGCAGGCCGCCGCCGTCACCGCGGCGCTGAAACGGATGCCGGGCGTGCGCCGCCTGCAGTCGGTCTCAGGCCCGGCCGACATGATCGCGTCGGTGGAGGCGGCGGGGGTGGCGGAGATGGACGCCCTGATCGACGAGATCGGCGCCCTCAACGGCGTCGAGCGGACCAATTCCTCGATCGTGCTGGCCACAAAGTTCGACCGCTGACGGCGGGGCCGCCGGCCGAACGGCGTTCAGCTATCGGGAACGCTGTAAACGAGGCCTCAACCTCCACCCCTTAGTCTCCGTAGGTTAGCGGAGAACCTTTCGGTCCATGAAGTCCCTCTCGCGTCGGTTCCTGATCAGCGTCGGCCTGATGTCGCTGATCATGACGGTGCTTGGCACCTTCGGCGCATTCGTCGTGTTCGAGCGCGAGCTTTCGAACCGCCAGATCGGCTACCTCACGGACTATGTCCGGGAGCGCAGCTCCAATGTGGACCGCCAGTTCACCAACCTCTCGACCCTGCACAAGGCGGCGGGCGAGGAGCTCCAGCAGCGCATGGCGAAGCTCAGCGACGCCGACGTCAAGCGCCTGGCCGACGAGTATTTCCCGGCGAAGGGCGACGGCAGCCGCCGCAGCCGGGACCGCTATTTCGACGGCGTCCAGCGCGACGGCGCCTACGTCTATGGCATGGGAGCCTTCCTCAGCCACGAGAAGGCGGCGACGCCGGCCGAGATGCGCACCCTGGTGGCGGCCTTCGACCTGGTGGCCGCGTTCGGGCCCGCCGCGCGGCGCGACTACGACAACTTCTACTTCTTCACCGCCGATCCGACGCGGCTGGTGATGTACGGCCCCGACCGGCCCGATCACCTGACCTTCTACCGCCACGACGCCCCGGCCGACATGTCGGTGGCGAAGGAGGAGATGGCCCGCCTCACCCTCCCGCAGCTCGATCCGGAACGGGCGACCCGCTGCACCAATCTGCAGCGGCTGGTGCAGGACGACGTGGGCAAGCGCCTCTCCACCGCCTGCCTGACGCCGGCCTATGTGGACGGCCGCTATGTGGGGGCCTTTGGCTCCTCCATGGAGCTGACGCACTTCTTCCTGGGCGCGCTCAAGGACACGCCGTCCGGCGCCTCGCCGCTGATCGCCACCCAGAAGGGCGAGCTGATCGCCTATCCCGGCTTCACCGACCAGAGCCGCTCGCCGGAGAAGACGCTGGCCGCCTATGAGAAGAAGTTCGGTCTCACCGACCTGGTCGCCCGCGCGGCCGCCACCGGCCATGACCACGGGGTGATCGAGAGCAAGGACGGCAGCCAGATCGTCGCCTTCGGGCGCCTGTCCGGCCCCAACTGGTATCTGCTGCTCACCTATCCCAAGGCGAATGTGGTGGCCTCGGCGCTCAGCTCCGCCTCCTGGGTGCTGCTGATCGGCGGCGTGGCCTCGCTGATCCAGGCCCTGGCGGTGGTGCTGCTGGCCCGCTCCAGCATCGTGCGCCCGGTAGAACGCCTGGCCGCCTCCTGCGAAGCCGGCGCCGGCGAGCGTATCGACGTCGCGGACGTGGAAGCCCGCAACGACGAGATCGGCGTGCTGGCCACCGCCCTGCGCACCGAGCGGGAAAAAGTCGAGGCCGTGCTGGCCTCGCTGGAAGACCGGGTCAGCGAACGCACCGCCCAGCTGGAGCGCGCCAACACCGAGAAGTCCCGCTTCCTGGCCAATATGAGCCACGAGCTGCGCACCCCGCTGAACGGGGTGATCGCCGTCTCCGAGACCCTCGCCGGGCTGCAGACCACGGACAAGGGTCGCGAGCTTTCCGAGCTGATCGCGTCGTCGGGCCGCCTGCTGGAGCGGGTGCTGACCGATATCCTCGACTTCTCGAAGATCGAGGCCGGCGAGGTGACCTTCGCCCGCGACGAGTTCGACATGGTCAAGCTGGTCAGCCACATCGCCGAGCTGCACCGCGCCTCGGCCGAGGCCAAGCACCTGACCTTCCGCTGGGCCGTGGCCCCGGAAGCCCAGGGCCGCTACGCCGGTGACACCGTGCGCATCACCCAGGTGCTGTCCAACCTGCTGTCGAACGCGGTGAAGTTCACGGAGCAGGGCGAAGTCGCCCTGGAGGTCATCGCCTTCGGCGACGAGATTCGCTTCCAGGTCAGCGACACCGGCATCGGCTTCGACGAGGAGACCGGCCAGCGCCTGTTCCGCCGCTTCGAGCAGGCCGACGCCTCGATCCGCCGCCGGTTCGGCGGCACCGGCCTGGGCTTGGCGATCAGCCGCTCGCTGATCGAGCTGATGGGCGGTCGCATCGTCGTGAAATCCACCCCCGGCCAGGGATCGACCTTCGCCGTCTACGCCCCGCTCGAGCGGCTGGACGGCGAGGCCGCCGTCGACGAAGCGGATGACGCCGAGGACCTGGACATCGCCGGCGCCCGGGTCTTGGTGGCCGAGGACCATCCCACCAACCAGAAGGTGGTCGAGCTGATCCTGGAGTCGGTCGGCGTCTCGCCGGTGATCGTCGAGAACGGCCGCCTGGCGCTGGAC
>JAFEDM010000313.1 GCA_018241625.1 Pseudomonadota bacterium
CACCATGTAGTGCGCCGGTGGGATCGGCTTGCCGGCGCAGGCCAGGATGGTGGCGTGGCGAGCATGACAGTGGACGACGGCGCGGACGTCGGAACGCCGCGCCAGGATGCCGGCGTGCATGCGCCATTCGCTGGAGGGTTTGAGCGCGCCGTCGGGCGCACGGCCATCGCCGTCGAGCAGGACGATGCTCTCAGCCGTGAGGCGATCGGGCGTGACGCCGCTGGGCGTGACCAGCAGGCCGTCGTTCCAACGGAGGGAGACATTGCCGGAGGTGCCGCGGTTGAGGCCACGGGCGTCCATGGCGCGCATGGCGGCGACGATGGCCTCGCGGGCCTGAAGTTCGCTGAACTCAGGCATCGGCGGGTTCGCGGAGCGGCAGGGTGCGCATGGCCTGAAGCGTAGATGGGAAGTCGGTGAGCTTGCCAAGGGTGCCGAGGCCCTGGGCCACCAGGGCGGCGGTGGTCGTGGCGAAGCGGGCCGCCTCGATGGGGTCGAAGCCTTTGGCGAGGCCGGTGATGAAGCCGGCGCACCAGGCGTCCCCGCAACTCGTCGTGTCGACGGGCGTGATGGCATGGGCGGGCAGGGTGAGCCGGCGGTCGGGCAGGCTGAGGAAGACGCCGTCCGCGCCGTTCTTGATGATGCAGGCCTTGGCGCCCTGGGCCTGGAAATGGGCCGCGGCGGCCGGCAGGTCGGCGGCCCCGGAGAGGGCCAGCGCCTCGGTGGCGCTGGGCAGGAGCCAGTCGACATGGGGCAGCAGGCGGGCGAGTTCCTCGGCGGCATGGCGGCCGGGCGAGATCAGGTCGCAGGTGACGACGGCGCCGCCGGCCTTCGCGGCGGCCAGCAGTTCGGCGCCCGGGCCGCGGTCGAGGTTGCGCGAGCCTATGCCGGCGTAGTGGACGAAGCGGGCCTTGGCGGCGGCCTCGAAGACCGGCGGCGAGAACTCGAAGCGGTGGCTGGCGCCCAGGGCGTGGAAGGCGGGGCGGCGGCCGTTGCTGTCGATGGCCAGGACGGTAGTCGAGGTGCGCGCCTCGGGCAGGCTTTGCAGCCAGTCGGTGCGCACGCCGGTCTCGTCCAGCACCAGGCGCACGAAGCGGCCGTTGCGATCGTCGCCGACCGCGCCGGCCAAGCCGACGTCGAGGCCGAGCGCGCCGGCGACCAGGGCGGCGCCGGCGGCGGTGCCGGCGGGAACGACCTCGATGCCCTCGATGAGGATCGTCTCCTCCTTGTCCGGCAGGCGGTCGATCGGCCGGGCGACCACATCGAGGGTGGTCAAGCCGACGCAGAGGAGGTCCAGGGGCATGGGATCGACGTCGATCGGCTCAGCCGCCCGCGTTGGCGGCGGCGTACTGCTCGACCAGGTCGAGGCTGGTCTTGTGGAAGTTGGGCTTCAGGGCCACGCCGTCGGCGCCGAACTCCAGCACGCTGTCGGAGCCGTCGTACTTCGGCCAGTGGGCGGTCGGCGTCGAAGGATCGCCGGTCTTGGCGAAGGCGGCCCAGGCGTCGGTCATGGCCTTGCTGGATTTGCGGTCGGCCTCGGTGGCGGCGGGGATGGTGACGTTTCCCTGGACACGGGGCTGATCGGGCAGGGTGCCGAAGACGTACATCAGCTCGCCGCCGTGGCGTAGGCCGTGGGTCGAGGCGCGCTGCGAGGCGGGGATGTAGCTGTCGTAATAGACCCAGGCCTTCTGGCCGTTCTTGACGTGCAGGCGGGCCAGCAGGCGGTCGGGCTCGATCACCATGGATTCGGTGCCGAGGTCCCATTGGATCTTCTGCATGTCGCCGCCTTCGCCGTAGGCGGCGGCGATCTTCTCTTTCAGCGCGCCGGCGGTGTCGAGCGGCTTGCGGTCGGGGAACAGGCTGGCCTCCCAGCTGTTGCCGCCGGCGATGTAGGGCACCTTCTGCTCGCGGCCGGCGGCGAAAGCCTTGGCCGGGCCTTCCGGCAAGGTGGTCCCGTCGAGGATCGGCGTGACACCGCCGGCGGGTTTGGAGAGGTCGGCGGCGCTGAGCGCGCGCAGCGCCTTCATGGCGTCGGGGCCGGTGGCGGTGACGCCCAGGCCCTTGGCGTAGGTGACGCCTTGGGCCTCGGCCTGGGCCAGCGGCTGGCCGGGGACGCGGCCGAAGCCGCTCTCGGAGATCGCCTTGGCGAACAGGCCGGTGGCCTTCGGCGCGGCCATCAGGTCGTTGATCAGGATGCCGCCGGCGCTCTCGCCAAACGCGGTGACGTTCTTCGGGTCGCCGCCGAAGGCCGCGATGTTCTTCTGGACCCAGGCCAGGGCGGCCAGGTTGTCGGCCATGCCGAAGTTGGCGACCGGCTTGCCGCCCTGCTCGGCGGTCAGCGCCGGGTGGGCGAAGAAGCCCAGGCGGCCCAGGCGGTAGTTGACGGTGACCAGCACCACGCCGCGCTCGGCGAAATGGGTCCCGTCGTAGATCGACATGGTTCCGGAGCCGCCGGTGAAGGAGCCGCCGTGGATGAAGACCATGACGGGGAGCTTCTGGCCGGGCTTGAAGGAGGCCGGCGTCCAGACATTGAGCTGCAGGCAGTCTTCCGACTGGTTCACCTGGCCCTGGACCTGGCGCATCTGCATGCACTGGGGCCCCAGCTGGGTGGCGTCGCGGACGCCCGTCCACGGCTTGGCCGGCTGCGGCGGCCGCCAGCGCAGGTCACCCACCGGCGGGGCGGCGAAGGGGATATCCTTGAAGCTGGTGACCTGGCCCTCGGTCGCGCCGTGGAGTGTGCCTTCGGCGACCTTGACGGTGTCGGAGGCGCTGGCGGGCGCGGCGAAGGCCGCGAGCGCGACGGAAGCCGCGGTGGCGGCGATGACCTGACGAAGCGCCATGCGCTCTCCCTCCCTGGCCCGCGCTTTAGGTTCAAGGCCACCCGCCCGCGGGCGGCGAGGGGCTGTTGGCGTTGAATGTGCCGCTGGGGAAGCGGCGGTCAAGGCGGTGAATTCAGGTCCCAGACTCGAGCGCTCGTCTGGCGTCGGCCAGAGTGATCATGAGGGTCATGGGATCGAGTGGGGATTCCGAGAGGCCACAAGCATCGACGTAGAAGCGCCTGGCGCCCTCGGACTTGGCGTGGACCAGCAGGGCGCGGATGCCGACGATCTCCGCCGCACCGAGCGCGCGCAGGGTCGCATCGCGGATCATGGCGCGGCCGAGGCCCCGGCGTTCGTGCTTCAGATCGACGGCCATACGCGCCAGCACCACGACAGGAACAGGGTCGGGCATGTTGCGTCGCGCCCGGCCGGTCGCGGCGACATGGGCCACAGCGCCGGTCGCAAAGCTGTAGAAGGCGATCACCCGATCACCGTCGGTGACGACATAGGTGCGGCAGGCGCCGGCGGCTTCGTTGGTGAGCGCACGGCGGCGGAGCCAGTCGTCCAGCTGAGGTTCTCGCGATCGGAAGGATTCCAGCCGGTGCGCTTCGGTCAGCGGCGCCGGCGGTGTCAGGCTTCCCACGGCGCCTTGGTGTTCAGGAGCCGCGCAAGGGTTTCCGATGTCTGCGGCGTGTCCAGACGGGACAGGAAATCCTGAAACCTCGTCTCGTCGAGCGTGAAGTAGCGGCGATCCAGAAGCACCTGCTCGGCCTCGCGGCAGGCGGTTTCCAGCATGAACTCGGACCGCGATTTGCCGACCGCCTCGGCGGCGCGGTCGATCAGGTCCCGATGGCGCGGCTCAACGCGGATGTTGAGGGTCACGTCGCGAGTGGATGCGGAACGGGCCGTTGCAGCCATGACAATGCTCCTGTGAGGGCAATGTATATACCTATGTGATGATGTTGTCCATACATCGGATAGCGTGTCGTGCGCGAGCGTGAGAGGTGGCGGATGGAAGAATCTTCGAAGGAAAAGAGCAAACGACCCGATGCGAAGATCCTACAGAAGGAGGCGCGGGACCTGAGCGACTTGGCCCTTCGCACACTGAAAGGGATCATGGAGGGCGACGGGCAAGCGACGGCGAAGCTGGCCGCCGCGCGTGAGGTGCTGGACCGCGCCTACGGCAAGCCTAAACCAGCCGCAAAGCCCAAGGTGAAGGCGTCGAACAAGGGCGACGGCGGACTGACCGTGATCGTCAAGCGCTTCAGTGACATCACGCCCGAGGAGGAAGCCGCCGCAGACGCGACCGAGCGGGGTGAGCTTTGAGCGGCAAGGGCGGCGGGAAAGCCCGGCCGACGGTCATCGTCTCGCGCAAATGGGAACCGCGGAGCTATCAGGAAGCGCTCATGCGCTATCTGGAAGGTGGCGGCCTGCGCGCCGACGTGGTCGCGCATCGGCGCTGGGGCAAGGACGACGTGGCGCTGAATTGGGCCGCGCAGGCGGCGTCGCAGCGGGTCGGCGCCTACTGGCACCTGCTGCCCGAGGCCAGCCAGGGCCGCAAGGCGATCTGGGACGCGGTCAATCCGCATACGGGTAAGCGGCGGATCGAGGAGGCCTTCCCGCCGCGGCTGCGCGAGCGGACCCGCGACGGCGACATGATGATCCAGCTGAAGGGTGGGTCCACCTGGCAGGTGGCGGGCTCGGACAACTTCAACTCGCTGGTGGGTTCGCCGCCAGTGGGCGTGGTCTTCTCCGAATGGGCGCTGGCGAAGCCGGAGGCTTGGAGCTTCATCCGGCCGATCCTCGCGGAAAATGGGGGCTGGGCGCTGTTCCTTTGGACGCCGCGCGGGCGCGGGCATGCGACGCGGGCGTTCGAGGCCCGTGCGCGGGACCCGGAGTGGTTCACTCTGCGCTCGCCGGCGACGCAGACCGACGTGTTCACGCCGGAACAGCTGGCGCGGGAGCGGGCGGAGCTGATCGCCGAGCTGGGCAGCGAGGACGAGGGGGAGGCACGTTATGCCTCGGAATACCTGGTGGATTTCGACGCCGCCGCGCCGGGCGCCTATTACGCGCGGCTGCTGGGCGACGCGGAGAAGGAGGGGCGGATCGGGCGTGTGCCGTTCGACCCCGCGCTGCGCGTCGACACGGCCTGGGACCTCGGTGTCGACGATTACACGGCGGTCTGGTTCTTCCAGCAGGTGGGCCGCGAGGTGCGGGCCATCGACTACTACGAGACCTGCGGCGAGGGGCTGGACGCGGTGGTGCGCGCGGCGATCGCCGGCAAGCCGTACACCTATGGGACCCACCACCTGCCGCACGACGTGATGGTGCGCGAGCTGGGCGCGGGCGGGCGATCGCGGTTCGAGACCCTGGGCGGGCTGGGCGTTTCGCCGATCTCGGCGGGGACCGCCATGGACCCGGAGGAGCGGATCAACGCGGCGCGGCTGATGATTCCGATTACCTGGTTCGACACGGAGCGGTGCGCCGCGGGGCTGGACCGGCTGCGCGGCTATCGCAAGGCGTGGAAGCGGGCGACGCGGACCTATGGCGGCCCGCTGCACGACCACGCCAGCCATGGCGCCGACGCCTTCGGCGAGTTCGCGGTCAACCGGCGCGGCGGGGCGGCCGGCCGACCGGCGCGGCCACGGGCGTCCTTACCCCTGGGGTGGATGAGCTGACACCATTCGGCGGCGACATTAACGCTGCCTTGTGGAACCTCGGCGACTATCCGCGATCGGACTTGGGGGTTCGTTTGCTGGACGACTGGTTCGACGAGCGGTTCAAAGCCGCCGGCGCGAGGAGCTTCTTCTTCTCGCCGGTGCGCCTGCTCATGGCCGCCGTCATCTGGGGCGTGGTCGGCATCGGCGCCGACTGGAAGACCGCCGGCATCTGGATCGTCAGCGTGCTTTTGCTGGAGTGGCCGCTGCGCGAGATCACCCGGCCGATGGCGCGCGGCCTGCCGCTCAGCCGTGCCGAGGCGGTCATCTGCATGCTGATCTACACGCTGGCGACGCTGGCGTGGAGCGCGGCAGGGGCGATCCTGTGGTCGCAGGCGCACGCGGCCAGCCAGCTAGCGGGCGCGGCCTTCTTCGCGGGGCATCTGCTCTATCTGGACACCCATCACGGCCGCTCGATGGGCGCGCTGATCCCGGCCATGCCGGCGCTGGCGGCGCCGGCGATCGCGCCGCTGGCCCTGCCGCACTATCACGGCATGGACCAGGCGCTGGTCGAGGTGACCATGCTGGCGGTGGTGGGCCACGCGGTGGTGAGCATCGCGGTCAATTTCCACGAGGCGCGGCAGCTGAAGCAGGCCAACGCCGCGATGATCGCCGCGCGCGATGAGGCTGAAATGGCCAGCCGGGCGAAGAGCGCCTTCCTGGCCACCATGAGCCACGAGATCCGCACCCCGCTGAACGGGGTCCTGGGCATGGCCCAGGCGATCGGCGCGCGGGCCCGGCTGCCGGGTGACGTGCGCGAGCAGGTGGGGGTGATCCGCACCTCGGGCGAGGGCCTGCTGGCGATCCTGAACGACATCCTGGACCTCAGCCGCGTGGAGGCGGGCAAGCTAGAGTTGGAAGACATCAGCTTCGACCTGGTCGAGCTGGCGGCCGGGGCGCGGCGGACCTTCAGCCCGCTCGCTGAGGCCAAGGGCGTGGAGGTGGCGCTGGAGGTGGGCGCCGAGGTGGCCGGCCTCTACCGAGGCGACCCGACACGTCTGCGCCAGATCCTGCACAACCTGATCTCCAACGCGCTGAAGTTCACCGACCAGGGCCTGATCGAGGTGTCGCTGTCGCGCCAGGACGAGGCGGTGCGGATCGAGGTGCGCGACAGCGGGATCGGCATCGACGCCGAGGCGCTGTCGCGGCTGTTCTCGAAGTTCGAGCAGGTGGACGCCTCGACGACGCGGCGCTATGGCGGCGCGGGCCTGGGCCTTTCGATCTGCCGCGAGCTGGCCGAGCTGATGGGCGGCGCGATCCGCGCCGAGAGCGCGCCGGGCCGCGGCTCGACCTTCATCGTCACCCTGCCGCTGCCGCGGATTGGCGAGGCCGAGACCCCGGCGGCGTCCGCAGCGC
This sequence comes from Pseudomonadota bacterium, assembly GCA_018241625.1. Taxonomy (GTDB): domain Bacteria; phylum Pseudomonadota; class Alphaproteobacteria; order Caulobacterales; family Caulobacteraceae; genus Phenylobacterium. Next base: position 6,890 of record JAFEDM010000313.1, read on the forward strand.
CGCCCGAGCCGGAAGCCGGACGGCCCCTGCGGGTGCTGGCGGCCGAGGATAATGCGGTGAACCAGCTGGTGCTGAAGACGCTGCTGGCCCAGGTGGACGTGGTCCCCGTGCTGGTGGCCGACGGCGTCGCCGCAGTTGAGGCCTGGGCGCGCGAGCCCTGGGACCTGATCCTGATGGACGTGCAGATGCCGGTGATGGATGGGCCGACAGCGGCCATGAAGATCCGCGCCGCCGAGGCCGCCAGCGGGCGCGCGCGGACCCCGATCGTCGCGCTGACCGCCAACGCCATGAGCCATCAGGTGGCCGCCTATGCCGACGCTGGCATGGATGGCCATGTGGCCAAGCCGATCCAGGCGGCCGAGCTGTTCGCAGCCCTGCAGCACGCCGGGATCGCCCAGGACCGCGCCGCGAGCGGAGACGCCGCGGCGGCCTGAGCCGGTCGGCCTGTCGGGGGCAGGCGGGCGGCTTGACCGCGCGGAAGGCGCGCGCCCAGATGCGGCGATGTTGATGGGGCGAGCCGCTTGTTCAATCGCCTGAACAGGATCGATCTGCCGGGGCGTCTGGACCGGGTCGCGCCGACGCCCTTGATGCGCGCGGCGGTGACCGTGGTCATCCTGCTGGTGGTGATGGCCGTCCGAAAGGCGATCGACGCGGTCGCGCCGGGCGTTGCGCCCTTCGCGCTGTTGTTCCCGGCGGTGCTGGTGGCGACGCTGATGGCGGGCTGGATGTCCGGCGCGGCGATCACCGCGGTGGGCGGGGTGCTGGTCTGGCGGGTGGTGATGCGCCACGCGGCCGGCTTCGGCCCGGCGGGCGAGGCCGACACCGTGAGCCTGGCGCTCTACTTCATCTCGGCCGGCTCGATCGTCGTGGTGGCCGAGGCGTTCCGGACCAGCGCGCGGACCCTGGCCAGCGGCCAGGCGGCGCTGCGGGCCAGCGAGGACCGGCTGGAACTGGCGACCGCGGCCGCGGCCGTGGGCGTCTGGGAATGGCGCCTGCCGAGCAACGAGATGATCTATTCGGCCGAGGCGCGGGCGATCTGCGGCTTCCCCGCCGAGGGACCGGTCACCTATGAGATGGTGAGCGCCGTCACCCATCCGGACGACTTCCCGCGGACCTCGGCCCAGGCGGCCCGGGCCCTGGACCCCAAGGTGCGCGACGACAGCCCCTACGAGTACCGGCTGCAGCTTCCGGACGGAACGGTGCGCTGGGTGATCGCCAACGGGCGGGCGATCTTCGAGGACGTCGATGGTGAGGCCGTCGCGACCCGCTATGTGGGCACGATCCAGGACATCACCGCGCGCAAGGTCGCCGAGACCCAGCGGGACGCCCAGGGCGCCCGGCTGCGGCTGGCCGTCGACGCCGGTCGGATGGCGGTCTGGCAGATCGAGGGCGACGAGATCCCGCCGACGCCGGAGATGGCCCTGATGATGGGATTTCTGGAC
>JAFEDM010000314.1 GCA_018241625.1 Pseudomonadota bacterium
GGCGCCGAGACGGCGGACGACGGCGAAGCCCTCGAAGTGGAAGGCGCCCTCAAGCCCTTTCGTTTCTATGGGCCGACCTGCGACTCGATCGAGCACATGCCGGGCCCGTTCTGGCTGCCGGAGGACGTCCGCGAGGGCGACTACATCGAGATCGGCATGCTGGGCGCCTATGGGGTGGCGATGAACACCCGCTTCAACGGCTTCGGCGACGCCGAGACCGTGATCGTGGGCGACGCGCCGATGGCCTCGATGTTCGGCCTGGCGGGGCGCACCATCCGCCTGCCGCGGGAAGCCGCGTCGGAGGACGAGCGCAAGGTGGTCCGCCTCTCGCGCCCCAAGGGCGCGGCCGGCAAGAAGCGGCGTCGCCGCTAAGCCCGGGGGCGATAACAACCGCCATATTTGATGTGTTAAAGGCGCGGCCGGTCGCTCCGTCCCGGTCGCGCTTTTCTTTTGGACGGGCGTCACCCTCAGAAGGGAACTTCCGAAGATGAACGCTGACGTTCAGAAGTCGAACCGCAAGGCCGAGCTGCTGGCCAATGTCGTCGAGCACGTGGCCATCGACCAGTACGACGCGCGCCCGGTGATCGACGCCATGCGCAAGATGAGCTTCACCAGCCGCGACACGGCGCGCGCCGCCGACATCTGGTCGATGAGCCTGGAGGACGCAGACTGCTCCACCTGGCTGACGCTGGCGGGCTCCACCTCGGCCGGCGGCTGCATGCACATCTACCGCGACATGCTGAAGTACGGGATGATCGACGTAGTCGTCTCGACCGGCGCCTCCATCGTCGACATGGATTTCTTCGAGGCGCTGGGCTTCAAGCACTACCAGGCCCAGTCGAACGTCGACGACCGCGACCTGCGCGACCTCTACATCGACCGCATCTACGACACCTACATCGACGAGGAAGAGCTCCAGAACTGCGACGGCACGATCTACGCGATCTGCAACGCCCTGGAGCCGCGCCCCTATTCGTCGCGCGAGTTCATCTGGGAGATGGGCAAGTGGCTGGCGGCGGGCAACGCCAAGAAGCCCGGCTCGCTGATCCAGACCGCCTATGAAGAAGGCGTGCCGATCTTCTGCCCGGCCTTCACCGACTCGTCGGCCGGCTTCGGCCTGGTGAAGCACCAGGTGGAGCGGATGAAGGAAGGCAAGCCGTACCTGACCATCGACAGCGTCGCCGACTTCCGCGAGCTGACCGAGATCAAGATCAAGGCCGGCGCCACGGGCCTGTTCATGGTGGGCGGCGGCGTGCCGAAGAACTTCGCCCAGGACACGGTCGTCTGCGCCGAGATCCTCGGCCACGAGGTCGACATGCACAAATACGCCGTGCAGATCACCGTCGCCGACGTGCGCGACGGGGCCTGCTCGTCGTCGACGCTCAAGGAGGCCTGCTCCTGGGGCAAGGTGGACGTGACCTGGGAGCAGATGGTGTTCGCCGAGGCCACCACCGTGGTGCCGTTGATCGCCTCCGACGCCTGGCACCGCGGCTCGCACAAGGCCCGCAAGAAGCGCCGCTGGGCCGACCTGTTCGTGAAGGCGTCGTAGCCGCCGCTTCCTTTCCCACCTGTGGGAAAGGGGGACCGTTGGCCGAGCGAAGCGTAGAGCCAATGGTGGAAAGGGAGAGCCTCAGGCTCGATGCGCACCGCTCTCCCTCTCCACCATCCGCTCTTCGGCGGATGGTCCCCCTCTCCCGCTTGTGCGGGAAAGGAAGGTCATTCGCAGAACACCCGGACCTTGGCGTCGTGGGAGTCCACGTCGACCTGCAGGTCGTTCAGGTGGGTCACCAGCTCTTCCAGGTTCTCGGGCTTGATCGCGCCGATGTCGAAGGGGACGCCATTCTTGGCGAGCTCTTCGTTCACCTGGGCCCGCGCCTCCGGCGGCAGCAGGCTGGAGAGCCGCACGCCGGCCCGCAGCAGGGCCATGGGCACGCGGATGTTCACCTTGACGGGCGAACCCTCCTCCTGGGCGTCGACCGTGACCCGCAGGTACTTGGGCGCGCCGTTCGACCCCATCGTGGGACGCGGATCGCTGGCCGGCGGGGCATCGTTGCGTTCCAGCGCCGACAGCAGGCGCTCGGCCTCCTCGGCGGTGATCTTGCCTTCGGCCAGCATCTGCAGGACGGCGCGGCGATCGTTGGTAATGGAAGAGGCTCCTAGAAGATACGGATGCTGACGAGCGCCTCGCGCGCGTCGACATGGACGAGGGTTCCGCTGAGGCTCAGCAGCACGCGGCCGAGGCCGATCACGGTCGCGAACGGCCGGGTGCGGTAGGGCGGCGGCGTGCAGAGCCAGATCAGCGGCGCCAGCAGGAAGGCGAACGGGGCCAGCAGCAGGAAGAGGGCGGTCAGCGGCAACCAGAGCCGGATCCGCACGCGCCGGGTCGGCGCGGCAGGCGCCCTGGGGCCGGAAGGCGGCGACGGGACCAGGCCGAGCGGCATGGACGCTTTCTGGGGCGCCGGGGTCGCCGCGCGGCTGCGGGCGGCGCGCGCCTCCATGGCGGCCAGGCCGAAGTGGCGGACCGCGCGCGGCGTCACCGCGGCGGAGGTCACCGCCGCCATGGCCGCGGGGGACAGAGGCGCGGACATCTAGCGGCCCTCCAGTTCTGAAATCGCCTCGGCGGCGCTGATCTCCCCGCGCGCCAGCCGGGCCAGCACATCGTCGGCGCCGGCCTCGGAGCGTTGGGCTTCGGGCACGGTCTCGACGAACTCCAGGCCGGCGGCGATGCGGTTCAGCCGCGCCTTGATCGTCGGGTAGGAGACGCCGAACACCTGCTCCATCTCCTTGATCGAGCCGTGGCTGCGCACGAAGGCGGCGACGAACACCTGGTCCTCGGCCGACAGCTGGGCCAGCCGCGGCAGCTCGAAGGCGCCTTCGATCGCCACCCCGCTGTCGGCCAGCCGCACCCGTTCCACAACGATCGGCCGCCCCCGGGTGAGCTCGCTCAGCGCCTGCCAGTCTTGGGTTTTTCCATCGCTCATGTCCCTCATATTTATTTTCTCAATCTGAGAGTCAAGTTTTTTAATTCAGAGAGCGTCGTGATGGGGAATTCCGAAGCGCGGCATTGAAACCGGCCGCCGGCTCTGCGACACCGTTTGTGACAGTTGGGAGACGTTCGATGGCGTGGAAGTTCGGAATGGCCGCTGGGAGAGCGGCTTTGGCGGCCGCCGCGGCGCTGATGACCATGGGCGCCCAAGCGGTTCCGCAAGCCGCGCCACAGAGCACGGCTCAGGCCGCACCGCCCGTGGGACCGCAGCCCTATATCGGCAAGGCCGGCCTGCCGGACACCCTGAAGATCCTGCCCCCGGCGCCCCAGCCCGGCGACGTTCGCTACGAGACCGACCGCAAGATGTTCCTGGGCACGCGCAAGCTTGAGGGCACGCCGCGCTTCGCGCTGGCGCTCAACGACGACGCCTTGGCCCCGCAGGCCCTGATGAAGGATTTCAGCTGCGCCCTGGGCGTGGAGCTGACCGCCGCCAACGCGCCGAAATTCACCGCCATGATCCCGCGGATCGGGCGCGACTCCTCTATCGCCACCAACCTGCCCAAGGACTTCTGGAAGCGGCAGCGGCCGTTCTACATCGACAAGGGCCCGATCTGCATCGACCCCAACGGACCGATCAAGGGCACCTACGACTATCCGTCAGGCCACAACACCTACAGCTGGGCCGTCGGCCTGGTCCTGGCCGAACTGGCGCCCGATCGGGCGACCGAGATCCTGACCCGGGCGCGGGCCTATGGCGAAAGCCGGCTGGTGTGCGGTGTGCACAACATGAGCGCCGTGGAGACCGGCCGCACCAACGGCTCCATCGTGGTGGCCGCGCTGCATTCCTCGCCGGAGTTCCGCGCCGACATGGACCAGGCCCGGACCGAGATCGCCGCGGCCCGCAAGGCGGGACCGGCGCCGGATCCGGCCGCCTGCGCCAAGGAAGCCGAGCTGCTGAAGTCGCCCTACGGCAAGTGAAAGATGCTCACCCCATTGGGGGAGCTGTCAGCGAAGACTGACTGAGGGGGTTCAAGCCCACAGGTTTATCCGCCGCGGGTGAAACCCCCTCCGTCTCGGCGCTACGCGCCGAGCCACCTCCCCCTCAATCGCGCTTCGCGCTGGGGGAGGATTAGATTCCCGCGTACCACTCGTAGCCGCGGTCTTCCCAGAAGCCGCCGCCGCCGTGGTGCAGGTGGGTGTAGTCGGCCACCGCCTCAATGCGCTGGATGTACTTGGCCTGCTTGTAGCCGAGCTGGCGCTCGACCCGCAGGCGCAGCGGCGCGCCATGGGCCACCGGCAGCGGGCGGTCGTTCATGGCATAGGCCAGGATGGTCTGCGGATGGTGGGCGTCGAGCAGGTCGACGCTCTCGTAGTAGCGACCCGCCCCGTCCATCGGACCGTCCAGGGTGTCGAAGCAGTGGAAGACGATGTAGCGGGCGTTGGGCTTCAGGCCGGCCTGGTCGAGGATCGGCGCCAGCTTCGCACCCTGCCACTTGGCGATCGACGACCAGCCCTCCACGCAGTCGTGGCGCGTGATCTGGGTGCGGCTGGGCAAGGCCTTGAGGTCCGCCAGGCTGAGCGACAGCGGCCGCTCCACCAGCCCGTCCACCACCAGGCGGTAGTCGGCGAAGCCCTTGGCCTTCAGCGTCAGGTAGTCCGGGTCCTGGGGATCGATCGAGCCGTTGGGCTTGAAGTCCGCAGAAATGTCCGAGAGCTGGAACTCGCGGGCCAAGGCCTTGCGGTCGATGAGCAGGCGTTGCGCCCGGCGCGTCAGCCCCTCGGCGCTGGAGATCGCCTTGTTGCCGGTCGGGCTGTTGGTGATCCGGTCGCAGGCGGCGAGCGCGAGGCCTCCGGCGGAGGCCAGGCCGGCGCGCAGCCAGTTCCGGCGGCTGATGGACCCGGTCATGCGACGCCTCCTGGGCTGGTTGGGGCCTCGTCCGGGACGATGGCGTAGCGGCCGGTGATCATCGAACGGATGTTGTTCCAAGTCCCCGAGGCCACCACCATGAAAAGGTGGAGCAGCACGAAGGCCACCAGGGTCCAGGCGACGATGAAGTGGATCGAGCGCGCCGACTGCCGGCCGCCGAACAGATCCACAAGCCAGCGGAACCCGGCGTCGAAGCCCGGCGACATGCAGAGCCCGGTCAGCACCATGGTCGGAAGCAGCACCAGCGCCACGGCCAGATAGGCGCCCTTCTGCAGCACGTTGTAGCGGCGCGCCTCCTCACCCTTGGGGAACTTCAGCTGGGCGTGGGTGACGACCTCGTGCCAGAGGTTGGCGGGCCGCAGGTCCTTGGCCGTGGGCAGAAGGTCCTTGCGGATGTGGCCCCAGGCCAGGCCGACCAGCCAGTAAGTCAGGCCGTTGAGGACGAACAGCCACGCAAACAGGAAGTGCCAGTGGCGGCTGTCGGCCAGGTCGCGGTCGGACGGCACCGTGGCCCAGGCCGGGAAGGCGACCGGCACGCGCGAGCCCGGCGCGCCCGAATAGCCCAGGAGGCCTGTGGTGTTGAAATGCCAGGGCCCGATCTGGGTGATCCCCGACATATCGTCGCCCTTCATGACCGAATAGATCGACAGCCAGGGGTGGGCGAACACCGCCTTCTGGCCCCAGTAGAGGGCCGGGTGGGCGCCGAAGATGTTGAGCCCGCTCATCAGGAGCAGGGTCAGCGCCAGCACATTGATCCAGTGGGTCAGGCGGGTCACCACCGCATGGCGATAGACCAACACTGTCTTCGGCTTGGCCATCTCTGCTCAGACTTTCCCCGCTGCCGGCCCGTCCCAACGTGCCACGGAAGCCATTCGGAGGCGAGCCGGCGAAGGTTACGCGGCTAGGCGCGGCCCGCGGCCACCCCTAGACTTTGGACAAACCAGCGGGGGCGATCTTGGGCGAAGCGGTGGAGGTCTGGCGGGGCAGCGTCGCCATGTGGGAATGCGACGCCATGGGCCACCTGAACGTGGGCTTCTATGTCGCCAAGGCGATGGAGGGGCTGATCGGGCTGGCCGCCGAACTCGGCATGGCCGGCGCCTTCGCCCCCGACGCTCGGTCGACCCTGATCGTGCGCGAGCAGCACATCCGCTTCGTCCGCGAGGCCCGGCCGGGCGCGCCGCTGATCATGACCGGCGGGGTGGTGGAGATGGGCGAGAGCGACGCGCGGCTCATCTTCCTGCTGCGCCACCGCTCCGGAGAGCTGGCCGCCAGCTTCCAGACCCTCGTCGCCCACGCCACCGCCACGGACGGCCGGGCCTTCCCCTGGCCCGCGCGGATGCGGGCGCGGGCCGAGGCCCTGACCATCGAGGTCCCGCCCGAGGCGGCGTCGCGCTCCGTGGGCCTGGAGCCGGTGCGGAGCCAGGCGAGCCTCAGCCGGGCGATGGAGCTGGGCGTGCCGCGCACCGCGATGGGCGCCGTGCGCGCCGGCGATTGCGATGCGTTCGGCCGGATGCGCACCGAGCTGATGATGGCGCGGCTGTCGGACAGCATTCCCCACGTGCTGGACGGCAAGCGGCTGAACGGCGACGCCACGGGCGGGCGCACCGGCGGGGCGGCGCTGGAATACCGGCTGATCCACCTGGCCTGGCCGCGGGCGGGCGACCGGCTGGAGCTGCGCTCCGGCCCCTCCGGAGGGGACGCCCGCTTCCGCCGCCTGACGCACTGGCTGCTGGACCCGGACAGCGGCCGGCCCTGGGGCGTGGCCGAATCCATCGCCGTCTCCTTCGACCTGGAGACCCGCAAGATGATCACCCTGAGCGACGAGGCCCTGGCGGACGCCGATGCGCGGGTGATCGCCGGCCTGACGCTCTAGGCCGCGACGCAGGCCCGCAGGGTCTCGCGCACCCGCTCCGGCCGCTCCATCGGCAGGAAGTGCGTGGTCCCGGGCAGGGTCTCGACCTCGATCCGCCCGCCGGTCGCGGCCAGGTCCGCCTCGTGGCCCTCCAGACGGAAGGTCGAGGCCTCGGCGGCGCGCAGGATGCGGATCGGGCAGCGGCTGTCGCGGAAGGCGGCCCAGGGGTCGTAGTTGTGGGTGCGGAAGTTGGACGCCTCCCACGCGGGCGCGCAGGCCAGCGTCACCTCGCCGTCGCCGGCGTCCCGGAACCCTGCCTCGACATAGTCGGCCAGCTGTTCGCCCGACCAGGTGCGGAAGGCGCCGCGGCCCTGGTAGGCCTCGAACGCCGCGGTCTTGCTGGGGAAGCTGGCGCGCCGCCGCAGGGCGCCGGCCACCAGTGGCGAGTCGGCCATCGGCGTCCCGGCCGGCGGCGGCTCGAAGATCACCGGGTCGAAGAGGGCGAGCGCACGCACGCGGCCGGGCTCCGCGGCGGCCGCCAGCAGGCTGGAGGTGCCGCCCATGGAATGGCCGCCCAGCACCACCGGCGCCTCGCAGGCCTGCGCCAGCAGGGCCAGCAGGTCGTCGCGGAACTCCATCCAGCCGTCGCGCCCCTCGATGACCGTGGGCAGGCTGGTGGCCCCGTGGCCGCGCAGGTCGATGGCCAGGGCGCGCAGATCCGCCGCCAGGGGCGCCAGGATCGTGCGGTAGGTGCGGGCGTTGAAGCCATTGGCGTGGGAGAAGACGATATCGATGGGCCGGTCCGTCGGGCCGAACTCCAGCGCCGCCATGGCGCCGCCGCGGCTCGGCAACGGGATCGTCCGCTCACGCGGCGCTTCGGAACTGGAACTCATCGCTCTCCCCGGCTCACGCCCCCATATAGCCGGGGACGACCGGAGGAGAAGACATGAAGCTGGCCACCATCGGCTATGAGATGAACACCCAGCCGCAGCTGATCGAGAAGCTGAAGGATGCCGGCGTCGAGGTGGTGATCGATGTGCGCGCCGTGGCGTCGTCGCGCCGCGCCGGCTTCGCCAAGAGCCTGCTGTCGGCCGGGCTGAACGAGGCCGGTATCGGCTATGTGCACCTGCGCGAGCTGGGCACGCCCAAGCCCGGCCGCATCGCCGCGCGCGCCGGCCGCGTGGCCGAGATGCACCGGATCTTCAACGACCACCTGGCCGAGCCCTCGGCCCAGGTCGAGCTGGCCAAGGCCGCTGAGATGGCCAAGGAGAAGAAAGTCGCCCTGCTCTGCCTGGAGGCGGACCACGACGCCTGTCACCGTTCGATCGTCGCCGATCGGATCTGCGAGGCGATCGGCTGCGAGATCGAGAAGCTTTAGACTTCCAGTTCCGCGTCGGTGAGGTCGCAGCCGGCCAGATTCGCGCCGTTCATGTCGGCTTCCAGGAACCGCGCGCGGTGAGCATGGGCCCCCCGCAGGTCGGCGCCGCGCAGCACCGCGCGGGTGAAGTCGGTGCGGACGAAGCGATTGTCGCCGATGGTCAGCGGCCCCAGCTTGGCGCCGCGCAGGTCGGAGCGGGTGAAGGACGCGCCGGAGAGCTTGGCGCCGCGCAGGTCGGCGTCGCGCAGGTCGCAGCCGCGGAAATCGGCGCCCGACAGGTCGGCGCCCTGCAGTTGCACGCCCTGCAGGTCCAGGCCGAAGAACACGCCGTCGCGCGCCACCAGGGCGGTCAGGCGGCGGCCCTTCAGGGTCTTCATCGGCCGGAAATCGACGCCATTGAGCGGCGTGACCGAGCCGCGGGCGCCGCCGGAGTCGCAATAGGATTCGTGTTCGGCCAGCACCGTGTCGAGCGGCCGCTCGTCGACATAGGTGACTTCCGGCGGCGCCCGCAGGACGTCGCTCATGTCGACCTCGTCGAGGATGGCGTTCTCGAGGTTGGCGCCGGACAGCACCGTGCGCTTCATCGAGGCGCCGGAGAGGTCGGCGCCGGCCAGGTCTGCGCCCGTCAGGTCCGCGCCGTCCAGCACCGCGCGCGAGAGCTTCGCGCCGGCCATCTGGGCGCCGCTGAGGTTGGCGTCGGTGAAGTCGCTCGACATGGCGACCGCGCCGGTCATCTGGGCGCCCGAAAGGTTCGCGCCCGACAGGATGGCGTAGTTCAGCTCGCCCGGCCGGTGCTCGTGGCGCAGGATGCGGAAGCCGTCCAGCTTGTCTTGCAGGGCGATGCGGCCCTCGCGCAGGTCGCAGCCCGGCAGCTCCGCCCCGGCCAGGTTCGCGCCGCGCAGGCAGGCGCCGCGCAGGTCGGCCTTGGTCAGGTTGGCCCGCCGCAGGTCGGCTTCACGCACGTCGGCGCCGAACAGGATGCCGCGGGTCAGGTTGGCGCGCGCCAGGGTCGCGCCGTGGAAATTCGCGCCGGCGAAGTCCGCCTCGCGCAGGTCCAGGCCCTCGAGCGTGCAGTTCGACAGGTCGGCGTAGGTCAGGCTCAGGCGACGCCCGCCGGACCGCCCGTTCAGATAGCGCTGATGCGCCTCGACCGCCTCTCGAAGCGCCTGGGCGTCGAGGGCCAGATGGTGCGGTTGAGCTTGGGAGGGCATGGGTGACCTTTGAAGCGCCGGCAAATTGCCCCAAGGGCGCTTAAGGAACGGTTTCGAGGTCCGGTTGCATCGGACACCCCGAATGGTGGCGCCGCTCAGAACCAGCCGCGCCGCTTGAACCAGATCACCGGCAGGACGGCGGAGACGAACATCAGGCTGAGCGCCATGGGGTAGCCGTAGTGGAATTCCAGCTCCGGCATGTGATGAAAGTTCATGCCGTAGACGCTGGCCACCAGGGTCGGCGGCATCAGGATCACCGCCGCGACCGAGAAGAACTTGATGATCCCGTTCTGCTCGATGTTGATCAGGCCCAGCGCCGCATCCAGCAGGAAGGCGATCTGGCCGGACTGGGAATCGGCGTGCTCGGTGAGCGACTGGCCGTCGTGCTGCAGGGCGTGCAGGTGGGCCAGGCATTCGGGGTCGGCGGCGATCTCCTTGGCGAGGGCCGCGAAGGCGAACAGGCGCGACAGGCTGACCAGGCTCGCGCGGGTGAGCGAGGTCAGGGTCTGGGCGCGCCCCAGGTCGGTCAGCAGGATCTCGAACTGGCCGGCCTTCGGCTTGCCGAAGATGGCGGACGAGGCGAGCTGTACCTCGGCGTCGGCGCGCTCCAGCAGGTCGGCCAGCCGCTCCATCACCGCATCCAGCAGGCCGAACAGGCAGGACGATCCGGTCTCGGCGCCCAGGGCGATAGCGCGGTCGGCGAACAGGTCGAAGGCCTTGATCGCATCGTAGCGGATGGTGACCAGGAGGCCCTTGGACAGCACGAAGGTGACGGGCGCCGGCGTGCGGCTGTCGTCCTCGCGGCGCGACAGCAGGGTAGCGGTCATGAAGGTCGCGCCGGCTGTCTGGTAGAGCCGGCTGGAGGGCTCGATCTCGGCCATCTCCTCGCGGGTGGGCAACTCGACGCCGAGGGCGGTCTCCACCGCCAACTCCTCTTCGCGGCCGGGCGCGATCAGGTCGAGCCAGATCGCGTCGGACGGCGGGGTCCAGCCGGCTTGCACGGTCAGGGTTTCGGGGCGCGCCGCCCCGCGCCTCAGGATCTTGAGCATGCGCGACTCCGCGAACGCCCCTTGGTGGAGCGTCGGGGGAGCCTCGTCAAATCCTCAGAGTCGGATCAGTTGCCGCCGTTGTCGCCGCGGGTGGCCTTCATGATCAGCGCCGCGATGCGATCGGTGGAATCGGCGGCCTGATTCAGCATCTGCAGCGGGCCGGCGCCGCCCGGACGCACGGCCTGGGCCACCTGGTTCGCCGCGGACTGGGCCACGGTGATGGCGGTGTTCTCGAAGTTCGAGAGACCGGTCGAGGCCAGGACCTTGGCCGTCCCGTCCTGATAGATGAAGCCGTAGGTCGAATAGGTGGACCCGCCGAGGTCGCGGCTGGGGTCGTACCACACCTTCACCTGGCTCCAGTCGCCGCGCGGCGACACGTCCACCAGGGTCACGTCCTTCTCGATCTTGCCGCGCGAGCCTTCGATCGGCGACCAGTTCGCGTGGGTGATCTGGATGATGCGGTCGGTGAGCACCTGGCTGACCACGGCCACGTGGCCCAGGCGCATGCGGCCCTGCGGCTTGAAGCAGAGCACGGCGCCCGCGCGCGGCGCGAAGCCTTCCTCGTACTTGCCGACGGCCTGCTGCCACCAAGTGTAGGCGTCACCGAAAATCTGGATACCGGAGACCAGGCGCGCGAAGGGCGCGCACTGCCAATAGGTTTCCGCCATGGCGCCGCCGGACAGGGGCGCGAGGCTCATAACCGCCGCGACGGCGAAAGAACCCAGAAGGGTCCTCGTCCGCTTGAGCATGTTGGTGGAACTCCCCGGCACGAACTAAAGGGAGATAACCCTATCCGGCGCAGAGTGAAAAGAGGGTTTAGAAAACAGCGACGCCACGCCGCGGCGGGTCTAATGCGAGCCTAGCGATAGGAATTGGCCGAATAGTTGGAAATTTCGAGAGTTGACAAGAAAAATCGGAAAACCAATCACCTCGGATCAAGTCATCATGCGCGACCATCGCCCCCTCAACGCCTCTCGATGTCTGTCGAGAAGATGACACTAGACTTCGGAAGTTCGCGGCATGGACCGCGAACATTCAGACTCACGGCGCTGTAACGAAATGAAACAAGAGCTGGAGGAACTGTTCCCAGGTCTTCGCGTTGCGCGCGAATTTTGTGCAAAGAAGCTTCACAATACCGCGACCTAGGCGCCCCGAAGGGCCTGGCGCCCAGGAATCGGGCGGAATCAATGATTCCCTCCGGCGCCGGGCGGCCTGACGCCTTCGCGGCGATCGGCTAGAAGGCTGCTTCGGCCGCGTCCGTGGGACGCTTCAAGGACACCCGATGAGCGCCCTTTCGGCCCTGGTGACGAGCCCGGAAGCCTGGATCGCCCTCCTGACCCTGGTGGTGATGGAGGTGGTGCTGGGCGTCGACAACCTGGTCTTCGTGGCCCTGGTCTCCGGCCGGCTGCCGGCCGAGCGCCAGGGGGCGGCGCGGCGGTTGGGGATCGGCCTGGCGCTGGTCCTGCGGCTGATGCTGCTGTCGGTCATCGCCTTCATCGTGGGCCTCACCAGGCCGGTCCTGACCCTGCCCTTCCCGGTCCCGTCCCTGGAGGACGGCCATCCGATGGTCGACCTCGCCTTTTCGTGGCGCGACCTGATCCTGCTGGCCGGCGGCCTGTTCCTGGTCTGGAAGGCGACCAGCGAGATCCACCACACCATGAACCCGGAGCCATCGGACGAACTGCTCGACAAGAAGAAGGGCCGCGCAAGCCTCAGCTTCGGCGCCGCCATCTTCCAGATCCTGGCGCTGGACCTGGTGTTCTCCATCGACTCCATCCTGACCGCCGTGGGCATGACCGAGCACCTGCCGATCATGATGGCCGCCGTGGTCATCGCCGTCGGCCTGATGCTGGTGGCCTCGGGGCCGCTGGCGCGGTTCATCCACGCCAACCCGGGCGTGGTCATGTTGGCCCTGGGCTTCCTGCTGCTGATCGGGGCGACCCTGATCGCCGAGGGCTTCGGCGTGCATGTGCCCAAGGGCTACATCTACGCCGCCATGGCGTTCGCGGGCGTGGTCGAGGCGCTGAACATGACGGCCCGCAAACGGCGCAAGCCGCCGTCTCACCCGCCCTCCGACCGCACCCTACACTGAGCGAAACCCGCGCCGCGGACGGACGTTCTTTCGACAGACCGTCCGGAGATTTCCGATGAAAACCCTGATCCTCGCGGCGAGCCTCGCCGCCGCGTTCACCGTCCCGGCCGCCGCCCTGGCGGCCGACAATGAGGCGGGCGTCCCATTGACCCCCGAAGAGGCCGCCGGCGCCTGGACCATCTCGTCCGAAGGCCAGGACCTCTGCACCCTGACGCTGACCGCCGCCCACGGCGTGAAGGCGCAGGCGAGCTGCAACAGCGCCCTGCCCGCCGCCCCAACCGGCTGGCAGCCCACCTCGGACGGCGTGCAACTGACGGGCGCGGGCGGCCAGCAGGTCATGGCCTTCCACCGCTGGAGCAACAGCCTGTTCGTGTCCCACCGCCGCAGCGGCGAGGATATACAGTTGCGCCGAGGCGCATAGTTAAGGGCGAACTGACCTCATCTTTGTGCGACCTCGGGTCACTGTTGCCTTAATGCGTCCGAAACCCTAGCTGAGCCGTAGTTCGCCCTAAGGGCGGTCGCACCGCCCAGCCGGGGATTTCGATGCTTAAGATTCCAGGGGCCGCCTTCGCGGTCGCCGCCTTTGCAGCGCTGCTGGCGCCCACCGCCGCGATGGCCGATACGGCCTCGTCCTATAATCTGTTCGTGCTCGGCGACATGACCGTGCACAGCAGCGACACCGAGGGACGGGTCGCAGTGAAGGGCAACGCCACGCTCGACAGCTATTCCGTCGGCGCCAAGGCTTCCGCGAACACTGTCAATCTGGTGGTCGGCGGCAATCTCACAGCCGGCGTCAACGGTGGCGGTTCGACCAAGGGCCTGACCGATGTGGGCGGTACGGCGAGTTTCCACAACTGGTCGAACGCCGGCGTCACCACGGGTATGTCGGCCCTGCCGGTGGACTTCGTCACCGAAGGCGCCCGCCTGATCGCCCTCTCCGACATGCTCGATACCTATGCCGCCAACGGCACAGTCTCCATTCCGCCATGGGGCGGCCAATACACCCTGACCGGCGCCACGAGCGGCCTCAGCGTCTTCGACCTGGACGGCTCGACGCTGTCTCACACCAACACCATGACCATCAATCTGACGCCTGGGACCACGGCGCTGATCAATGTCAGCGGCACGGCGGACAGCTTCTCCAACGCCGGGATCACCATCAACGGCGGCACGGCGTCCAACATCCTGTGGAACTTCTCGGACGCCACGACCCTGTCGTTCTCGGGCATCAACCTCCTGGGCTCGGTGCTGGCGCCGAACGCCACCTACCTGGGCGGCTGGGGGCAGCTGAACGGCGAGCTGATCGTCAAGAACTTCACCGACCAGCTGGGCGCGACCCAGATCAACAATGAGAATCCGTTCGCCGGGAACCTGCTGAATCTGAACCCGGCGCAGAGCCTGGCTAACAATGTCCAGGCCGCCATTCCCGAGCCGGCCGCCTGGGCGCTGATGATCGTCGGCTTCGGCGGGTTGGGCGTGCTGCTGCGCCGCCGCCGGCGACTGGCGCTCGCCTAGGTCAGAGAAAGCTGTAGGGGTCGATGTCGATCGCCACCCGCACCGAGGCGGGCGGCTTCACCCGCGCGCGCCAGGCGGCCATGTAGGCCGAGAGGTCCACCGTGCGGTCCGCCCGCACCAGGAAACGCTTGCGCCGCCGACCGCGCACCAGGCTGAGCGGCGCGTCGGCAGGGCCATAGACCTGCACCCCTTCCGAATTGGGCGCCGCCTGGGCCATGGCCTGGACGAAGGCGTCGAGCTGGGCGGCGTCGAGGCCGGAGACCACCGCCGCCGCGAGACGCCCGAACGGCGGGAGCCCGGCCAGTTCGCGCTCGGCCATCTCGGCCTCCACGAAGGCGTCGCGGTCCTGGGCGGCGAGCGCCTGCATCACCGCGTGCTCCGGCGCCCAGGTCTGCACCAGGGCGCGGCCCGGCTTGTCGGAGCGGCCGGCGCGGCCCGTCGCCTGGGCCAGCAGCTGATAGGTGCGCTCGGCCGCGCGCAGGTCGGCGCCGCGCAGGCCGAGGTCGGCGTCCACCACGCCCACCAGGGTGAGGTTCGGGAAGTTGTGGCCCTTGGCGGCGGCCTGGGTGGCCACCAGGATGTCGATCTCGCCGGCGGCCATGGCCTCGATCAGCCGCTTGCCCTCGCGCGCGTCGAAAATGGTGTCGGACGAGAACACCGCCAGCCGCGCCTCCGGGAACAGGGCGCGCGCCTCCTCCTCCACCCGCTCCACGCCCGGGCCGATGGAGACCAGGCTGTCGACCGCCCCGCAGTACGGGCAGGCCTTGGGCTTGGGCATGGAGAAGCCGGTCAGGTGGCAGACCAGCCGGCCGGAGTAACGGTGCTCCACCAGCCAGCTGTCGGTGTCCGGCGCGGTCATCTTTTCCCCGCACGCCTTGCACAGAACCAGGGGCGCGTAGCCCCGGCGGTTGAGGAACAGGAGGGTCTGTTCGCCGCGCGCGAAGGTCTCGCCCATGGCGCGGACCAGGGGCGGCGACAGCCAGCGGCCGTGCTCCGGCGGGGTCTCGCGCAGGTCGACCAGCTCGATGTCCGGCAGCTGCGCCGCGCCGTGGCGCGCCGACAGCCTGAGCCACCGGTATCGGCCCTGTTCGGCGTTGCGCAGGGTCTCCAGCGACGGGGTGGCCGACGCCAGGATCACCGCGGCGTCCTCGATCTTGCCCCGCGCCACCGCC
>JAFEDM010000315.1 GCA_018241625.1 Pseudomonadota bacterium
GTCCGGGCTGATCCGGCGGAAACGCTCGGTCACCTTCACATTGCCGCCGCCGCCGCCGCGCAGGCCCTGTTCGGGGCGCATGTTGACGGTCTCGACCACCAGGGTGTCGCCTTCCCAGTGGCCGACCGAGTCGCCCATCCAGAGCTGGACGTTCGAGGGCCCATGCTGGGCGTTCAGGCGGATGTGCCGGATGTCGTGCACCATCTCCACGTCGATGGCGACCTCGTCCTTGGTCTGCACGATCTGATAGGTGTTGTTGTACATCAAGGGCAGCATCGGCGGGCCGGCGGACGAGCCGAACGACAGGATGCAGCGTTCGCCCAGGCTGAAGCCCTCCGGATTGTCCGTGCGGCTGGCCATGCGGGCGCGCTGGGCCCGCGGGTCCGCCGCGCCGCCGACCCGGGCCGGGAACTGGCCGTTGGCCGGCGACGTCAGGATTGAGGCGCGCTTCTCACCGTTGATGTCGATCAGCTTGGTGCCGGGATCCTTCCAGCCCTGGTTGTAGCCGCAGTTGAAGCCGGAGATGCCGTCCGGTCCGCAGTCGGCGTTCTTCAGGTCCTTCACGGTGGCCTCGGGCGGCGTCGGGGCGTCGGCCCGGGCGATCTGCGCCTGGGTGGCCTGCTCCAGCGCGTCGGCCTCCTGCTTGGTGAGCACGTTGCGGTCGCCGAGCTTCGGGTCGCGGGTCAGCGGCGTGATGGTCGCCGTGGTCCAGTTGCCCTGCAGGTCCGGATGGCCGTCAGCGGCCAGCGGCGCCTTGTAGGCCCCCGCGGCGAAGGCCCCGGTGGCGGCGAGCGAGAGCGCGGCTACGGAAACGGCCGCCAGGTGATGAATGCGCATGGTCAAATCCTCCGCCCAAAATCTGGGAGGCCGACTCTTCATGGTCGGCTCTGCCTAGAGAATAAACCCCCGCCGTCAGATGGGAAGGGCCTGGGCGGCCAACCGGTCCATGAGCGGCGCGGCTTCACGGGGACGGCGCACGCGATGCCTTTCAAGATGCGCGGTCGAGGCGTGGTCGAACAGGGCGCCCAGGGCCGCGCGCCGATGACGATAGGTGTCCCAGGCCCAGCGGATGGGATGCTCCTTGTCCAGCCAGCGGCGGAACTCCTCGTAGTTGCCGGTGCCCGGCCAGAGTTCCGAATGGGTGACCGCGCGCGCGAAGGAGCGTCGGATCACCCGGCTCATGATCACGGGTCGTGAGTAGTCCAGCCAGACCATGTGGGTCGCCCGTTCGAGGATCAGCGGCCGGACCAGCGAATAGTTGCCGTCGCAGGTCCAGGCGTCCGGCGCGATGGCCGCGCGCACCCGCGCCTTGAGCTTTTCGGGGTCTTCGACGCTGAGGTTGGTCCAGCCGGGGTCCCAGTTCAGGGCGTCGAGTTCGATGTAGGGCGCGCCGATCCGGTCGGCCAGGGTCCGGGCGAAGGTCGATTTCCCCGACCCGGTCGACCCCAGCACGAGTAGGCGCATCGGATGGCTTAGGCCTCTTCCTCCGCCAGGCCCAGCTCGGCCAGCACTTCCTGGGTGTGCTCGCCCAGCCGCGGCGGATGGCGACGGATGTTGGCGGGCGAGCCCGAGAATTTCACCGGCGGCTTGATCGCGTTGTAGGCGCCGACGTCGGGGTGCTCGTAGCGCTCGAAAAAGCCAACGGCCTGCAGATGCGGGTCCGTCTCCAGGTCGTCGAGCCGGTTGGTGCGCACCACCGGAATCGACATGGGCTTCAGAAGATCCAGCCACTCCTGGGTGGTCTTGGTCCCGGTGACCGTCTCCACCAGGCCATAGAGTTCGTGGGTGTGCTTGGCGCGCGCGGCGTAGTCGGAGAAGCGCGGGTCCTTGGCGAGCGTATCGCCCCAGCCGGCGACCTCGAAGAACTGGTCCCACTGCTTGTCGGTATAGGGCAAGAGCCCGATGTAGCCGTCCGCCGTCTTGAACGGTTTGCGGTGCGGGTTGACCACCCGCGGAT
This sequence comes from Pseudomonadota bacterium, assembly GCA_018241625.1. GTDB lineage: Bacteria > Pseudomonadota > Alphaproteobacteria > Caulobacterales > Caulobacteraceae > Phenylobacterium. The sequence goes on from JAFEDM010000315.1 coordinate 1,958, forward strand.
AGCCCCACTGGCCGAGCGCCGGCTCGAAGGTGTGGTCGTAGAGATGCTCAACCAACAGGAAGCTGGTGACGCATTCCAGCATCGGCACCTCGATGAATTGGCCCTCGCCGGTGCGTTCCCTGTGCAGCAGGCCGGCGGTGATCGCCTGGCTCATGAACAGGCCGCTGACCTTGTCGGCGACCAGGGTCGGCAGGATGCGCGGGGTCTCGTTGCCGTCGGTGCGCGGCAGCACGTCGGCCAGGCCCGAGGCCGACTGGATCAGGTCGTCGTAGGCCGGTTCGCCGGCATAGGGTCCGTCGGAGCCGTAGCCGGCGGCGTGGACATAGACGATGTCCGGCTTGATCGCCTTCACGTCCTCGTAGGCGAGGCCCAGCCGCTTCAGCCCTTCGTAGCGGACCGAGGCGGCGAAGACGTCCGCGCTCTCGATCAGCTTCTTCAGGGCGGCGCGCGCCTTGGGGTCCTTCAGGTCGAGGACGGCCGAGCGCTTGTTGCGATTGATGGTCAGGAAGATGGGGCCGAGGTCGCGCGGCGCGCCGGGCGGCACGTGCCCGGGATAGCGCATGATGTCGCCGCCCGAGCCGCGCCCGCTGCCCGGGTCCTCGATCTTGATCACGTCGGCGCCCTGGTCGGCGAGGATCTGGGTCGCGTAGGCGCCGTTGACGACGCTCGTCAGGTCGACGATCCGCACGCCAGCCAGCGGCCCGGTGGCCTTTTCCGCCAGCTTCTTGATTGTCGCCACGTCACGCTCCCCAGATCGCAATTCCAACGCCGTGTTCGGTCGTTATGATCAGGCCAGTCTACAAGCAAGAGCGCATACGCCAGGGGGACGTCCGATGGAATTCGAACTCGCCGAAGAGCACCGGATGCTCAAGGACCTGGTGGCCAACTTCGTCCGCGACGAGTTGATGCCGCTGGAGGCTGGCGTCCTGGCCCGCGAGGCCGAGGGCAAGGGCCTGGGCATCGGCGAGGCCGACCACGCCCGCCTGGACAAGAAGGCCCACGAGCTCGGCCTGTTCGGCCTGGACGCGCCGGAGGACGTCGGCGGCTCCGACCTGCCGATGGTGGCCATGGTCGGCGTCGAGGAGGAGATCGGCCGCTGCGTGACGCCCTACACACTGCCGCCGGACAGCCCGAACCTGCGCATGCTGATGCAGACGGTGGATGACCGGCAGCGCGCGGCCTACCTGGCGCCATACGTCGCCGGCGAGACCGTCTCGGCCATCGGCATCTCGGAGCCCGGCGCGGGCTCCGACCCGGCGGGCATGACCACCCGGGCGGTGCGCGACGGCGACGACTGGGTGATCAACGGCCGGAAGATCTGGATTTCACGCGCGGCCGACGCCGACTTCACCATCCTGATGGCGGTGACCGACCAGGAGAAACGGGCGCGCGGCGGCATCTCGGCCTTCCTGGTGGACAAAGGCACGCCGGGTTTCAACGTGCTGCGGCGGATCCCGATGATCGGCGGCGCCTACACCTATGAGGTCGCGCTGGAGGACTGCCGGGTCGAGGGCTGGAAGCTGCTGGGGACGGAGGGCCAGGGCTTCGCGCCCATGCAGACCCGGCTCGGCACGCGGCGCATCCAGATGGCGGCCTGGTCGGTGGGCATGGCCCAGCGGGCGATGGAGATGGTCACCGAATACGCCCCGCAGCGGAAGACCTTCGGCATGCCGCTTTCCGAACGCCAGGCGATCCAGTTCTGGGTGGCCGAGGCGGCGACCAAGATCCATGCCACCCGGCTGATGACCTACGACTGCGCCTGGAAGCTCGACCAGGGCCGCGACGTCAGGAACGAGATCAGCATGATCAAGTGGTACGCGACCGAGATGGCCTATGAGACCGTCGACCGCGCCATGCAGGCCTTCGGCGCCATGGGCATGACCAAGGAGCTGCCGCTCAGCCTGATGCAGGCCAAGCTGCGGACCATGCGCATCTATGACGGCCCCACCGAGGTCCATAAGTGGGTGGTGGCCAGGAACCTTCTGGGGACGAGAAAGTGACGATGCAGGACAAGTTCGGAGATCACATCTCGGTCGCGGTCGACGGCCACGTGGCCGTCGTCACTATCGACAAGCCGCCGCACAACCACGTCTCGGTGGACTTGATGCGCGACCTGGCCGACGCGCTGGACGCCGTCGACGCCGATGTCGAGCTGCGCTGCTCGGTGCTGCAGGCGGAAGGCAAGAACTTCTGCGCCGGCGCCGACCTGGTGCGCAGCGAAAGCGCGGGCGGGCTGGGCGCGGTCAACCCGCTCTACGATCAGGCGGTGCGGCTGTTCTCGGCCCAGAAGCCCATCGTCGCGGCGGTGCAGGGCGCGGCGGTCGGCGCGGGCCTGGGCCTGGCGGTGATGGCCGATTTCCGCATCGCCTCGCCGGACGCCCGGTTCGCCGCCAACTTCGTCAAGCTGGGCTTCCATCCGGGCTTCGGCCTGACCCACACGCTGCCCAGGCTGATCGGGCCGACGAAGGCCGAGCTGATGTGCCTGACCGGTCGGCGCGTGAAGGCCGAAGATGGGCTCGCCTGGGGCCTGGTGGACGAGGTCGTGCCGCTGGAGGACCTGCGCGCCACGGCCCTGCGGCTGGCCCAGGAGATCGCCGAGAACGCCCCCTTGGCCATCGTCTCGACCCGCAAGACCTTGCGTGGGGATTTAGCCGCCGCCGTGCGCGCCCAGACCGACGTCGAGGCCAAGGAGCAGGGCTGGCTGCGTGATACCGAGGACTACAAGGAAGGGGTCCGCTCGGTGGCCGAGCGGCGGGTCGGGAACTTCGTCGGGCGCTGATCGGGGGCGCTAGCCCCGCTCGAACCGCTCGCCGGCGACGCGCTCACACTCGGCGGCGAGCTCCTTGAACAGCAGGCTGAGGATGATCAGGGCGCGACCCTCCACGTCGGCGGCCTCGGCGCCGGCGTGCCAGTCCACCTGCATGTCGAAGGCCAGCCGCGGCATCATCGGATTGGCGGCCATGACGCTCACCTGGGCCGAGCCCGCCTCGCCCGGCTCCGCTTCGGCGTCGACCTCCCAGCGCAGCTGGTCGGGTGTCGGTCCCTGCGGGACTGTGTCCTCTTCGCTCAACGGCCGAGCCCCGAGGCTTCCGCGGCCAGCGCGGTGATCCGGCCCCAGTCGCCGGCGCGCACGACGTCCGCCGGCGCCACCCAGCTGCCGCCCACGCAGACGACGTTGGGCAGGGCCAGGTAGTCGCGGGCGTTCTCGGCGCTGACCCCGCCGGTCGGGCAGAACCTCGCCTGCTGGAACGGGCTGGCGAAGGCCTTCAGCGCGCCCACGCCGCCGACGACGTTGGCCGGAAACAGCTTGAAGCAGGTGAAGCCAGCGGCGATGCCGGCGATCAGCTCCGTGGCCGTGGCCACGCCCGGCAGCAAGGGCGCCTGTCCACCCGCCGTCTCGCCCTCGATCAGCCCAGGGCTGACGCAGAACTGCGCGCCCACGGCGGCGGCGGCGCGGCGCATCTGCGGATTGATCACCGTGCCGGCGCCCACCACCGCGCCCTCGATCTCGCCGGCCATGCGCTCGATGCAGTCCATGGCGACCGGCGTGCGCAGAGTGATTTCGAGCACCGGCAGCCCGCCGGCCACCAGGGCGCGACCCAGCGGCACGGCCTGGGCCAGGTCTTCGATGATCAGCACCGGGATGACCGGCGCCAGGCCCAGGATGTCCTCGATCGACCGCATCCCCTACAGCCGCTCCATCATCGCCAGTTCGCGCGCCGCCCCGATCAGCGCCGGATAGGGATGGGTGACCAAGGATGTCGGGATCTGGGCGACGTAGTCCGAGAGACGCCCCTTGTCCTCGAAGCGGCTGCGGAAGGCGCCGCTGGCCAGCCGGTCGGCCATGCGCGGGGCGATGCCGCCGGAGACGAACACGCCGCCGCGGGCGCCGAAGCTGAGCGCCAGGTCGCCGGCGACCGAGCCCAGGATGGCGCAGAACCGGTCCAGGGTGTCGTTGGCCAGGGCGTCGCCCTTGCCGGCGGCGTCGTGGACCTCCTTCTCGTTCTTCAGCGTCGGGACCTGCTGCTTCAGGCCGGCCAGGATCTCATAGAGCTCGAAAAGGCCGCGGCCTGACAGGATGCGCTCGATGGACACCCGGCCGTAGCGTTCGCGGAACTTGCTCCAGATCTCGATCTCCACATCGTCGGAGGGCGCGAAGGCGGCGTGGCCGCCCTCGGTCGAGACCTCCACGTCGCCGCGCTCGCTGCGCGCCAGGCCGGCGACGCCGAAGCCGGTGCCGGCGCCCATCACCAGCATGGGCTCGTTGGGCGCGCTGCGCAGCGGCGGGCCGAGCGGGCGCAGGGCCTCGCCGTTCAGTAGCGGGCAGGCCAGCGCCTGGGCGGCGAAATCGTTGATCAGCCGTACCGCCTCGAACTCGAACTGGGCCAGGATGTCGCCTTCGGAGACCTGCCAGTCGAGGTTGGTGAACTCCATCTCGCCGTCCAGCACCGGCCCGGCCACGGCGATCACCGCCCGCGGCAGGCGTTTGCGGCCCAGGGTGCGCTCCAGGTAGTCGGCGATCACGTCGTTGAGCGAGGCGTAGTTGTGCGAGGGATAGATGTGCAGGTTGCGCACCCGGCCCTCGGCGTCGATCAGCGCCAGGCGCGCGTTGGTGCCGCCCACGTCGCCGACGAGGCCGGTGTATTGCAGCTTCATCAGGCGGCCTCGACCAGATCGGCCGTGAACAACGCGCAGGCGCCGGCGTCGGCGGGCCCCGCGGCGCGACGCATCAGGCCGAACAGCTCGCGGCCGTAGCCGTGATCGGCGGTGGGCGCCTTGGGCGCCGCGCGGGACATCAGCTCGTTCAACTCCACCTTGATCTCCAACGTCCCGTTCACCGCATCCAGGCGCACGATGTCGCCATCCCGCACCCGCCCGATCGGCCCGCCATGGGCCGCTTCCGGCGTCACGTGGATCGCCGCCGGAACCTTGCCCGAGGCCCCCGACATGCGTCCGTCGGTGACCAACGCCACCTTGAAGCCCTTGTCCAGCAGGACGCCGAGCGGCGGGGTCAGGTTGTGCAGCTCCGGCATGCCGTTGGCGCGCGGGCCCTGGAAGCACACGACGGCCACGAAATCGCATTCCAGCTCGCCGCGATGGAAGGCGGCCTGCAGTTCTTCCTGATCGTGGAACACCTTGGCCGGCGCCTCGATGACCAGGTGCTCGGGCTTCACCGCCGAGGTCTTCATCACCGCCCGGCCGAGCGGGCCGGTGAGCAGGCGGATGCCGCCCTCCGCCTGGAACGGATCGTCCACGGGCCGCAGGATATCGGGGTTGAGCGAGGCCGCCGGGCCCTCGCGCCAGACCAGCTTGTCGCCGTCGAGGAAGGGCTCGGCCTGGTAACGGCGCAGCCCCTGGCCGGCGACGGTCAGCACATCTTCGTGCGCCAGGCCGGCGTCCAGCAGCTGGCGGATCACGAAAGCCATGCCGCCGGCCGCCTGGAAGGCGTTCACGTCCTCGCTGCCGTTCGGATAGACCCGCGCGATCAGCGGCGTCACGCGCGAGAGATCGTCGAAGTCCTCCCACGTCAGCATCAGGCCGGCGGCGCGGGCCATGGCGATCAGATGCA
>JAFEDM010000316.1 GCA_018241625.1 Pseudomonadota bacterium
GCTGGCCACGCTCACGCCGCGCGAGGAGCGCGTGCTGCGCATGCGCTTCGGCATCGGCATGAACACCGACCACACCCTCGAGGAAGTCGGCCAGCAGTTCAGCGTGACCCGCGAACGCATCCGCCAGATCGAGGCCAAGGCGCTGCGCAAGCTGAAGCACCCCAGCCGCTCGCGGAAGCTGCGCAGCTTCCTGGACAGTTGACCGCCAGGTTCGTCGGGCGGAGCATCAACGCATGGCCGATGGCGAACTCACCCTGAAGCTGGACGACGACACGGCGCGCCGGCTGCAGGACGCGGCCGATGCGGCGGGACAGACCGTCGCCGCCTATGCCTCCAGCCTCATCGCCGACCGGTTGTCGGGGGACGATGACTGGGCGGAGGATGAGCGCATCGTCGAGGAATATGACCGCACCGGGGTCTCCTATTCTGTCGAAGAAGCCATGGCGGCGTTTGACGCTGCCGTAGAAGTGCAGCTCAAAAAGCCGCGGTGACGAGTCCCGTCAGGCTATCGGCGCGAGCCAACCGGGATTTGGCCCGCCTGCCGGCCTTCCTCGAATTCAAAAGTGCATCAGCGGCGAGCAGGGCTCGCCACGTACTGATCGCCGCTCTCGAAACGCTCGCGCAGTTTCCATTACGGGGGCGGATGGTTCGGGCGGGGCTGTGGGAACTCGTCGCGCCATTCGGCCGGGACGCCTTCCTGCTGCGTTATCGCGTGTCGGACAGCGAGGTGTTTGTCACCCGGATCCGACATAGTCGCGAGGCGCGTTAGTCACCGCCAGGCGTAGTTGAAGCTGATCGAGATGCGCTCGGCCTTGGCGGCGTTGGCCGGCACCTCGTGGCGCAGCCAGCTTTCCCACATCAAGACCGTCCCGGGCTCCGGCTGCAGATAGACGAAGGGCCGCGTCTCCTCCGGCGCGTCGGGGCTGCGCGGCGGGGCGGCCATCATCAGCGGCAGACGCGGGTCCTCCAGCTTCAGGGCGCTGGCCCCCTTGGGCGTCGTGACATAGGCCGTGCCGGAAAGGACGCTGTGCGGATGGACGTGGCCCGAATGCGCCGCGCCGGGCTTCAGGATGTTGACCCAGAAGCTGTCCAGCACCAGCCGGCCGCCTTTCAGGTCGAACGCCAGTTCCGCGGCGAAGGCCTTGGCATGGCGGTCAAGGATGGTCTTCAGCTCGCCGAACACGCTGGCCCGACGGGGCAGGTCGTCCAGCGAGGCGTAGGAAGTGTAGCCGCCGTAGCCGTGGGCCTTGCACCAGGCGCGGCCGGCCGCGTCCTCCTGCGCCAACATGTGGCAGGTGGCTTCCAATTCGGCTCTGAAATTTTCGAAACTCCGGTGTGTGGTAAGCGACGCTTGATAGACCGGAGTCGCGAACAGCTGGCGGACCGTCATGGCTTGCCGCCTAGTCGCGGTCGGATAGATTGTCAAAACTTGGACGGCTGGCGCTTCGCCGAAACGTCCGTTAGAAATTTGAGAAAGAGACTCCCGCCGGCTCGGGGGCGGGGGATTTGGGGAGCGAACTTATGATCAGGACGATGATGGCGCTGGCCGTGGCTGGCGCTTTGGTTGGCGGCCAGGCCATGGCCCAGGCCCCGGCGGCGCCGGCGAAAGCCAAGCCCGCGGCGGCCAAGGCGGGTCCGGCGAAGGCGGGGGCCTATCGCGCGCCGCGCGGGCCGGACGGCAAGCATCCCGATCTGAACGGCGTCTGGCAGGTGATGAACACCGCCAACTGGAACATCGAGCCGCATGCGGCGTCCGCGGCGCTGCAGATGCGCCCGGGCCCGGTGGTGCCGGTGCCGGCCAAGGAAGTCCTGGCGCTGGGCGCGGTGGGCGCCGTCCCCGCGGGCCTCGGCGTCGTGGAAGGCGGCACCATCCCCTACAAGCCCGACGCGCTGAAGAAGCGCGACGAGAACAAGGCTGACTGGATCCACCGCGATCCGGAGATCAAGTGCTACCTGCCGGGCGTTCCGCGCGCCAACTACATGTCGCACCCGTTCCAGATCTTCCAGTCTGAGAGCGCCATGCTGTTCGCCTATGAATACGCCGGCGCGGTTCGCAACATCATGTTCAAGGACCCGGGCCCGGCGCCGATCGACAGCTGGATGGGTCAATCTGTCGCAAAGTGGGAAGGCGACACCCTGGTGGTCACGGTCACCGGCATGGTCGACTCCAGTTGGCTCGACCGCGCCGGCAACTGGCACACGAGCGACATGAAGGTCGTCGAGCGCTACACCCCGACGGGCCCCGGCGTCATGCGCTACGAGGCGGAGATCACCGATCCGGAGATCTTCACCCGCCCGTGGAAGATGAGCATGAACCTCTACAAGCACGTCGGCGAGGACGCCCGCCTGCAGCAGTTCAAGTGCGTCGAATTCGTCGAAGAACTGATGTACGGTCACCTGCGGAAGAACCCGCTGCCGTAGTCGAACTCACCCCCGCCTCTTGCAGCCTGGCAAAGCCCACGCAACATGAGCGGATTATAGAAATGGAACCTCCGCTGGAGACCCTGACGATGAACTTCCGCAAATATATTGTTCCCACTGTCATTTCCGCGGGTCTGCTGGCCGCCGCTTCGATTGGCGTCGGTCAAGCCGTGGCCCACCATGCGTTCGCCGCTGAATTCGACGGCAAGGCCCCCGTGCTGCTGCGCGGCAAGGTGACCAAGGTGGAGTGGGTGAACCCGCACGCCTGGGTGCACCTGGTGAACACCAACCCGGACTACGCCCAGGTGGAGTGGATGGTTGAAGGCGGCACGCCGAACACCCTGCTGCGCGCCGGCATCGACCGTAACTCGCTGAAGAACGGCACCGAGATCGTGGTCCGCGGCTATCAGTCGAAGGACAAGGCCTGCACCCCGATCTGCAAGGCCAACGGCCGCGACGTGACGTTCCCGGACGGCCGCAAGCTGTTCATGGGCTCGTCCGGCACGGGCGCGCCGAAGGACGGCGCCGACAAGAGCGAGATGCCGTAGGCTTTCGAGACGAAGACGAGAAGGGGGGCGTTTCGCCCCCCTTTTTTTGTCCTGTCGGGATCTCGGCTGTGTCAGCGGTCCGCCGGCGCCAGAGGCGCCGCGCCCGAAGGCGGGCTCGCGCGATAGGCTGTCGCGATGGGGAGGCCCAGAATTCCAACCTGTAACGGATGCGTAACGGCGCCGGAACCGTACGCTGCTTGATTACCGTCAAAGCACGGTGTGACTGGGCTATAGAACCTGCGGAAAACGCGAGCGCCGACGCATTGAAGGCGCGGGGGATTTGGGGAACGGAATGAGCAGAGAGCCGGAGCGGCGCCCATGATCGCCGCCTTCTTGAACTGGCTGCAGCACGGCCTGGGCAAGGGTCACGAGGACACCGCCCAGTCCTGGAGCGAGGCCCTGCTGGGATCGCTCAACTTCTGGAACCTGCTGGAAGGCACGCACCTGATCGTGCTGATGCTGTTCGCCGGCACCATCATGGTCGTGGACCTGCGCCTGCTGGGCGTGACCTTCCGCAAGACGAGGGTCTCGGTGATCAGCGACCGGATCCTGCCGCTGACCGTCTTCAGCTTCGCCTTTGTGGTGATCACCGGCCTGGCGCTGCTCTTCGCCAAGCCGATCTTCTACTACCACACCATCTGGTTCCGGGTGAAAATGGTGTTCCTGGCGCTCGCGCTGCTGAACATCCTGGTGTTTCACGGCCGGGTGCAGGCGACCCAAAGCTCCTGGGACGCCGATGAGGTCCCGCCGGCGACCGCCCGGTTCTCGGCCGCCGCCTCGCTGGTCTTGTGGACCCTGGTGATCCTGTGCGGCCGCTTCATCCCCTACAACTGGTACGAATGCGGCAAGCCCCAATCCGACGCCATCAACTGGCTGGAGGAATGCAAGACCTCCGAAAAGGGTGAAGTGAACCTGGCTGGCCAGCGCTTCGAGACCAAGGTGGCGGGGGCCCAGCAATGAGCGAGAAGAGCAATCTGACGTTCCAGCACTTCTTCCCCCAGGCCTCGTCCTGGGTGGATGGGCTGGCCACCTCGCCGCTGGCGGTCTTCGTGAACGGTCCTCGGTTTGGCTACGCCTCCTGGGAGGTCGGCCACATCCTCTCGCTGATCCTGATCGGCGGCACCACCATCCTCATGGGCCTGCGCCTGCTGGGCGCCGGGGTGACGGAGGAGGAGCCGCGGGAGATCTATCGAAGCCTGCGGTTCTGGCAGAACCTGGGCGTGATCGGGATCGTCGTCACCGGCGTGCTGATCGGCTCGGCGAACGCGGCGAAGCTTTACAACTCCAGCGCCTTCACCGTGAAGATGATGTGCCTGCTGTCGGGCGTGATCCTGACCTATGGCGCGGCCCGTCCGGTGGCCGCGGCCAACGGGGTGGTCTCGACCATGTCGAAGGTCTGGCTGGCGATCGGCGGGGCGATCTTCCTGGCCGGTCTTTGGGTCTTCACCACCACCGACCTGATCGACGTGGGCATCTATCACGTGATCACCGCCGCGGCGCTGATCCTGATCCCGGTGACCCGCGGCCGGGTCCGCTGGGGCTACATCGCCGGCATGGTCGCGCTGATCGTCGCCCAGTACGTCCACACCCACATCGTCATCAAGCCGGACGACTACGACCACCTGAACCCGGTCAACAAGACCTACACCGCGCTCTACGGCGTCTGGATCGTCGGCGCGGGGCTCATCACCCTGTTCCGGGGCAAGGGCGACGCGGGTGGGCCGTTGGCCAAGCTGGTGGCCTATGCGGCGATCCTGGTGTGGGTGCTGGGTGCGGCGGCCGGACGGTGGATCGCCTTCCAGTAGGAAGGACTGCTAGGCCGTCGTCCCGCGCGGATTGACGGCCTGCAGGTTCAGCAGCGACCGCCACATCTCGTCGGCGACCTTGATCACACCGACGTCGGCCTTGAACGACTGGGAGGCCTGGATCTGAGTGACCGCCTCCTGGGCGTAGTCCACGTCGCCTGAGGGACCGGCCGTCGCGATGCGGCTGGCCGAGCCGGCCAGCTTGGCGGTCGCGGCCATCATGCCGTAGCGGGCGGTGGAGATCGGGTCCATGGCACGACCTTGCGCTCAAGCCTGTTAAGGGATCGGAAGATTCCTTGGTGAACCGCCGTTAGCCATGCCGTCCGGATTCCGCGGCTCGGACCGGTTGACGCAGCGGGAAGATCGGCGGCGAAATGCCTGCGACGGGGGTCACCATGGAGCCTGTCATGAAACTTTCCCGCCTCTTCGCCGCCGGCGTCGTCGCCCTGGCGGCGAGCGCGTCCACGGCCGCCTGGGCCGCCGATGCGCCCAAGACCATGACCATCTGCCTGTCCAGCGGCGGCCAGCAGCGGCCGGCCACCTGCCACGGCTATGGCGGCGGCAGCCGGCTGGCGTCCCAGGACGAGATCTGCACCTGCCCCGGCGCCTCGCAGATGGTGAAGGCGCCGACCTGCGCGCCGGGCGAGGTCCCGCCGGCCGAAAGCGCCGCCTACGAACAGGCCCGGCTGAAGGCGGTCACCCAGGGCAGCCTGGTGGGCGCCACCTGGCAGGGCAAGCCGATGTGCGTGAACCCCACGCACCGGCCTTGAGAGCCTAGCGACCCAGCGCGCCGTAGAGCAGGTTGAGGAAGGTGATCAGCGCCAGCCGTCCGCCCATGCGCGGGCTGGCGGCGATCTGGGCCGCGGCCTCCGGGCCCAACGGCATGGAGTTCTGGATCAGGTAGATCGCGATCAGGTCCTCGGCCGGGTCGGCGCGCCACCAGGTGCCGAAGGCGCCCGGCCAGCTGAACGCCCCCTTGGAGCTGGGGCCGGCCCAGGCCTGGGCCTGCGGATCGAGGATCATCGAAACGCCCAGGCCGAAGCCCTGGCCCATCCAGAAGGGCAGGCCCATGAAGGGGATCTGCCGCTGGGCCTCGGTCAGCCGGTTCTCCAGCATCAGCTCGACCGTCTGCGGCTTGAGCAGGCGCACGCCATCGACCTCGCCCTTGCCCAAGAGCATGCGGGCGAACTTCAGATAGTCGTCGGCCGTGGAGATCAGGCCGCCGCCGCCCGGCTCGAGCGCCGGCGGGGCGTCGAAATGCGGGAACGAGGCGTCGTGCAGGGCGCCGGTCTCGGGATCCTGGCGGTAGAGCTTGGCCATCCGGCCGCGCTTGGCCGGCGGACACCAGAAGTCGGTGTCGTCCATGCCGAGCGGTCCGAAGATGCGGTCTCTCAGCACCTGGCCCAGCGGCTTGCCCTCGATGCGCGCCACCAGATAGCCCAGCACCTCTGTCGCATGGCTGTAGTGGAACCGTTCGCTCGGCGAATAGGAGAGCGGCAGGGACCCGATCCGCTTCAGCCATTCGTCCGGCGTCATCACGCCACCCAGCGGCGGGCCCAGGGTGTCCTCGTAGAGCTGGCCGATCGGGCCGGTGGAGGTGAAGGCGTAGGCCAGGCCCGCGCGATGGGTCAGCAGGTCTTCGACCGTGATGTCGCGCGGCGCGGGATAGGTGTCGTCCACGGAGCCTGAGGCGTCCTTCAGCACCCGCATGTCCGCGAACTCGGGCAGCCATTTGGTGATCGGGTCGTCGAGCCCGAGCTTGCCTTCCTCCATCAGCATCAGGGCGGCGACCGAGGTCACCGGCTTGGTCATCGAGGCGATGCGGAACAGGGTGTCGCGCGTCATCGGCAGGTCGGCCTCGATGTCGCGGCGGCCGACGGCGTCGACCCGGACGATCTCGCCCGCGCGCCAGATCAGCGTGACGAAGCCCGAGAGGTCGCCGGCGTCGATCACGGCCTGCAGGGCCGGCGGGATCTGGGCCAGGCTTGTCGCGAAGGCGTCCGAGGTCACCTGATTGCCGTCCATGGTCTGCTCCTGCCCAACGCGCCTGTGATCGGCGTTCAGCGGGCATTGCGCAGGGCCGCGCACGGCGCGTCAAGCGGCGCCGCGAGGGAAGGGCGGCGCGTCTTCTTAAGGGGTTCGTGCGTACAACCGGTCGGTGCGAATGGTTGCCACCATCCCGCGCCTCACCTAGCCAAGGGGCCCATGAGCGAGCCTGCCAGGACCACGCGCAGATTGAGCCTGACCGCCGTGGCCGCGTCTCTGGCCGCGTCGCTGGCTGCCGCCTGTTCGCCGCTCAGCCTGTTTGCGACGCTGGCGCCCCGCGACCCGGCGCTGCGCAGCGCCCGCGGCCTGGCCTATGGCGCCCAGCCGCACCAAAGGCTCGACGTCTACGCCCCGCGACGGGGCGCTGGTCAGGCGGCGCTGCCGGTCGCGGTCTTCTTCTTCGGCGGCTCCTGGGACACCGGCCGGCGGCAGGACTATGGCTGGGTCGGGCAGGCGCTGGCGGCCAAGGGCTTCCTGACGCTGGTCCCGGACTACGGCCTCTATCCGCAGATCCGCTATCCGGACTTCCTGACGGACGGGGCGTTGGCGGTGCGCTGGGCCGAGCAGCACGCCGCGGAATACGGCGGCGATCCCCGGCGGATCGTCCTGGTGGGCCATTCCGCCGGCGCCTACAACGCCGCCATGGTGGCGCTGGACCGCCGCTACCTGACCGCGGTCGGCGCGGACCCTGGCCACATCAAGGCCTGGGGCGGGCTTTCCGGGCCCTATGATTTCCTGCCGCTCACCGATCCGGTCGCCATCCGCACCTTCGGCGAGGCGCGGGATCTCCCGGCCACCCAGCCTACGGCCTTCGTGAGCGCCCGGTCGCCGCCGGCCTTCCTCGCCACCGGCGACAGGGACACCCTGGTCTATCCCAAGAACACCATCAAACTGGCGGCCAGGTACCGCGCCGCCGGCGTGGAGGTGGAGGAGCGCCACTATCCGGGCCTCGATCATGTGAACATGGTGCTGGCGCTGTCGCGCACCCTGCGCAACCGCGCCCCGGTGCTGCAGGAGATGACCGACTTCCTGCACGCCCACGCGGACTAGGACCCAGTCGCGCTTGCGTTGAACCGGTCGAGGTTCCTGGGTATTCCGACAGCATGACCGTTCGCTTCGCCCTCCTGGCCTTGCCGCTCGCGGCGGTGCTGACCGCCTGCTCGCCGGACGCGCCGAAGGGCGTGGACAAGGAGACGCTGGACAATGCGATCTCCAAGGCCATCGGCGACCCGTCCACCTGCCTGCTGATCGCCGAACAGGGCAGCGGCAAGCTGGTCTATCGCTACAACACCCACATCGCCTGCGACCGGGCGTTGCCGGCCTGCACCGCCAACGGCGCGGCGGGCCCCGCGACCCAGACCCCGGACGACCTGCTGAAGGCCACCCTGAAGGACGGCCAGACGCGGACCCTTTCGTGCAGCTCCACCCAGGACGCTTCGCGCGGCGTGGGCTGGGCGGCCGGTCCGATCCCCGGTAAGGGCCTGGTCTATTCGGCGATGATGGAGGGCGACCGCGCCTTCCCGGGGCGGATGATGGCCGATCGCCTGGCCCGCGCCTTCAAGGACGCCGGGCTCTAGTTCCGCAGCCGTCGGTTTGAGGCCTTGGGCGGCGCGTGCTACCGCGAAACCCGCATCGCTGCTGGGGCCTGTAGCTCAATGGTTAGAGCCGGCCGCTCATAACGGTCTGGTTGCAGGTTCGAGTCCTGCCGGGCCCACCAGCGAGGCTTCCAGAGACGTCCGCTGGCGTCTTCTAAATCGAAGATAATTCATATAGAACAGTAAGTTGTCATCCGAGGATGTGGAGCCGCTACAGCGCAGCTACGGTGGTCCCGACGACCTCGCGAATAGAACAATTCGCAATTCCGGGCCGGTTCAGCGTGGACGAAGGGGGAGGGCCGAGGTCATCTTCGCCGGGCCAAGCGACATGGTGGAATTGATTTCCTGCACGGTCGGCAAGGTCAGCAGGCGGCCGAACGCCAGTTCGCGATAGTCCTCGACGCCGCCAGTCACCACGCGGAGCAGAAAGTCGAACGGCCCCATCGTCGGGTGGACCTCCAGCACCTCCGGCAACCGCGAGACCGCATCGATGAACTCGTTCAGGTTGGCGCGCCCATGGGCCGACAGCTTGACGGCGGCGAAGACCATGGTCCGCAGGCCGAGCTTCTCGGCGTTGAGCCGGGTGGTCTGTTCGAGGATGTAGCCCTCTTCCTTCAGCCGCGACAGGCGTCGCCAGCAGGGGGACTGCGACAGGCCGACCCGCTCGGCGAGCTCGGCGGTCGACATCGGTGGGGATCGCTGCACGACGTCGAGAATCCGCAGGTCGAGATCATCCAGGTCAGAGCGAGAAGACAATTCGTGTTCTCCGAAAATCGTGGATTGCTCAATCCAATTGGCGACGATTTCAGCGCAATTGCAAATGCCGCACTTCCCCGGGCGCCGACTAGGCTGAACGGCAGTCGAGGAGGCTTGAAGTGCCGGTGCGCACTGCGATCGATCTGGACAGCAAGTTCGATGTGGAGTCGGGCCGAATTCTGCTCACCGGTGTGCAGGCGCTGGTCCGCCTGCCCATGCTCCGCCGACACCTCGATCAAGCCGCCGGGCTCAGGACGGCAGGGTTCATTTCCGGCTATCGCGGCTCGCCCCTCGGCGGCTACGACGCCCAGCTGCGCGCGGCAAAGCGACGGCTCGATGCGCTCGACATCGTCGTGCAGCCGGCGGTGAACGAGGACCTCGGCGCGACCGCGGTCTGGGGGACCCAGCAGGTCGGGCTCCATCCCGGGGCCCGCTACGACGGGGTCTTCGGCATCTGGTACGGTAAGGCGCCGGGCGTCGACCGTACGGGCGACGTGTTCAAGCACGCCAACTTCGCCGGCGTGTCGCCCCACGGCGGCGTCCTGGCCGTGGCGGGTGACGACCATGGGGCCAAGTCCTCATCGCTGGCGGCCCAGAGCGAGTACAACTTCGTCGACGCGGAGATCCCGGTCTTCGCCCCGGCCTCGATCGACGAGGTGCTGGCGTTCGGGGTGAAGGCCTTCGAGGTCTCACGGTTCGCAGGCCTGTGGACGGCGATGACCGCAGTGGCCGAGCTGATGGACTCCGCCGCCGCCATCGATGTGGACCCCGCGCTCTATGCGACGGTCCGGCCGGACCTCGCCGCCGTGCCCCCGGACGGTCTGCATATCCGTCTACCCGACACGCCGCTCGCCCAGGAAGCCCGTCACCGCGGGTTCCGCCTGCCCGCGGCCCTCGCGTTCGTGCGCGCCAACGGGTTTGACAGGACCCCGATCGATCCGCCGGACGCGCACTGGGGAATCCTGGCGGCGGGGAAGGCCTATGGCGATGTGCGCCAGGCCCTCTCGGACCTCGGTATCGACGAGGCGGAGGCCCGTCGGCTAGGCCTGCGGCTCTACAA
>JAFEDM010000317.1 GCA_018241625.1 Pseudomonadota bacterium
CTGGGCGGAATGGTGCGGCCCGTGCCGTCAGCTCGGCCCCTCGCTCGAAAAGGCGGTCGCCGGCGCCAAGGGCAAGGTGAAGCTGGTCAAGGTGGATATCGACAAGAACCCGGCCTACGCCGGCCAGCTTCGTGTGCAATCGATCCCGGCGGTTTTCGCCTTCGTGGACGGGCGGCCGGTGGACGGCTTCATGGGCGCCCTGCCGGACAGTCAGGTGAAGGCTTTCGTCGACAAGCTGGCTAAGATGGCGAAGGGCGGCCCCTCGCCGCTCGACGAAGTTCTCGCCATGGCCAGGGAGTCGCTGGAGCTTGGCGACATGGGCGGCGCGGCCCAGGCCTATGCCCAGGTGCTGCAGGCCGACCCCGGCAACCCCAAGGCGCTGGGCGGCCTGGCCCGGGTCTACCTCGCCGCCGGCGACACCGAGCGGGCGCAGGAGGTCCTGGACATGGCGCCGCCGGACGCCAAGGACCCGGACCTCGATTCCGTCCGCGCGGCCCTGTCCCTGGCGGCCGAGGCGCCGTCCGAGACCGCCGAGTTCGAGACGCGCCTGGCCGCTGACCCGAACGACCACGCCGCGCGCCTCGAGCTCGCCAAGGCCCTGGCCGCGAACCACCGGCTGGAGGCGGCGGTCGATCAGCTGCTGACGATCATCGAGAAGGACCGCGACTGGAACGACCAGGCGGCGCGCAAACAGCTGCTCATCGTCTTCGAGGCGGCGGGCCAG
Source organism: Pseudomonadota bacterium (assembly GCA_018241625.1). GTDB lineage: Bacteria > Pseudomonadota > Alphaproteobacteria > Caulobacterales > Caulobacteraceae > Phenylobacterium. The sequence goes on from JAFEDM010000317.1 coordinate 725, forward strand.
ATGTCCGACGTCTCGCGCAATGGCCGCCGCCGCCTTTCGGCCATCCTGTTCAGTTGAGCTCAGCGCCCCTCGGGCGTCGTTAGGGAGCACCCATGGCGAGCTATCGCCGCACGGCCGACCTGCCGCAGATGATCCCGGTGTTCCCGCTGGACGGCGCCATGCTGCTGCCCGGCGGCGACCTGCCGCTGCAGATCTTCGAGCCGCGCTATCTCAACATGATCGACGACGTCATGGCCGGCGACCGGATCATCGGCATGATCCAGACCCGCGCCGGCGGCGACCGCACCCGGCCGAAGCTCAGCGACGTCGGCTGCGCCGGGCGGATCACCAGCTATGCCGAGACTTCCGACGGCCGTTACCTGATCACCCTGACCGGTGTGTGCCGTTTTGAGACAGGTGAGGAGCTGGCGCTGCCCACGCCCTACCGCCAGCTGCGCGCCCGGTATGACCGGTTCGAGGCCGACCTGACCGAGAACGCCGAAGCCCAGGCCCCGCCGGCCGCGCGCGAGCGCTTCGCCCGGGCGCTGAAGCGCTACCTCAACCGCCGCGAGCTCGACATCGACTGGGAGACGGCCCAGACCGCGCCCCTGGAGGCCCTGGTCAATTCGCTCGCCATGGGCCTGCCCTTCGAGCCGGCCGAGAAGCAGGCGCTGCTCGAGGCGCCGACCCTGGGCGACCGCTTCGAGACGCTGTCCACCCTCCTGGAAATCGACGGCGTCGAGGACAGCGATGACGAGCGGCCGTCCGTGCAGTAGGACTGCGCCGCCATGCCAGAACACCCAGACGACCGAAACCTGCCCGCGGCGCCGCCCGCCCACGACGCAGCCCACATCGAGGTGGACCCGCGCCTGCTGGAGATCCTGGTCTGCCCGCTCACCCGCGCGCCGTTGGAGTATGACCGGGCCCGAGGCGAGCTGATCAGCCGCTCGGCCAGGCTGGCCTATCCGATCCGCGACGGCGTGCCGATCATGCTGCCGGAAGAAGCCCGCGAGCTCACCGATGCCGACTGACTTCGGATCGCACATGCGCCGCTTCGGCATGATCCACGTGATCATCGCCGTGGCCCTGATCGGCGCGGCCACCTATTTCGGCTACGATTTCCTGCGCAACCGCGGCAGCAACATCGCCACCGCCCAGGCCTGGGACATCAAGGGGCCGCCGTGCGCCCAGCTCACCCTGGAACAGTGGAACGCGAAGCACCTGAAGGTGCGCGAAACCACCAACTACGACGGCCGGATGATCGGCCGCTGGTCGGGCGACGTCTCCTGCTCGGACATCCACACCAAGGGCGGCGCCGGCCTCGGCGTTGACCGCATCTGCCAGTTCACCAACCCGACCAACCTGGCCGTGAAGACGCCGGCCGGCGAATACTACTTCGACACCGGCACCGGCCAGCCGGCGACGCTGGCCATCCACCAGGACGTGCCCAAGTGCGTCCTGGCCTCGAAGTTCACCCGGGCGACGGAATAGCTACAGCGCCTCGCCCCGCAGCAACCGCGGCAGGTCGCCCATCGCCCCGCCGGCTTCCTGCATGAAGAATCGCCGCGCCGGGCCGATGCGGTTGACCGCCGCCATTCCGAGCCCGCGGGCCAGGCGCAGGGCCGGGTTGTCGTTGGAGAACAGGCGCACGAAGGCGTCGGCGGCCAGCGAGATGCTGACGGTGTCGAGCCGGCGCCAGGCCGCGTAGCGCTCCAGCACCACCTCCGAGCCGATGTCCTCGCCCAGGCGCGCGGCGTCGGTTAGCACCTCGGCCAGGGCCGCCGCGCCCTTCAGGCCCAGGTTCAGCCCCTGGCCGGCGATCGGATGAATCCCATGGGCGGCGTCGCCCAGCAGGGCCGCGCGGGGCGCGACGAAGCGCTCGGCGAGCTGCAGGCTCAAGGGATAGGTGAACACGGGCCCCTCGACCCGCACCTGGCCCAGGAAGTCTCCGAACCGGCGGTCCAGATGGGCCTGAAACACCTCCGGCCGCGCGGCCTTCAGCGCCGCGCCGCGCTGGCGGCTCTCGGTCCAGACCAGGCTGGCGCGGTTGTCGGTGAGGGGCAGGATGGCGAAGGGTCCGCCGGGCAGGAAATATTCGTGCGCCACGCCCTCGTGCGGGCGTTCCATCCGCACCGTCGCCACGACGCCCGTCTGCGGATAGTCCCAGCCGAGCGCGCCGATCTTCGCCGCCGCGCGGATCACCGAGCCGCGGCCCTCGGCGCCCACCGCCACTGGTGCGATGAGGACGCGGCCGTCGTCCAGGGTGACGACCGCCTCGCGGGACGTGAACTCGGCCTTCGCCACCTTGGCCGGGGCCAGGACCGGGATGCCCGCCTCGCCGATCGCCGCGGCCAGCGCCGCGCGGACGTGGCGGTTCTCCAGCAGATAGCCCAGCGGCTCGCCGTCCGAGCTGTCGGCGATCTCGGCGGAGTCGAAGCGCAGGAAGAACGGTCCCGGCCCGCCACGCGACGCGGCCCCGGCGTCTTGCCGTCGGTGACCAGGATTTGCTCGATCCGCTGGGCGTGAGGACTGAGCGCCTCGCCGATCCCCAGCGTCTTCCACTGCCGGAAGGCCGCATAGGCGATCGCCCAGGCGCGACCGTCGAAGGTCGGCGCCAGTTGCGCGTCGAACGGCTGCGGATCGACCAGGACGGGGTTCAGCCCGCCCTGCTTCAGGGCAAGCGCCAGCGTCGCCCCGGCCACGCCCGCGCCGGCGATGATGACGTCGATGTCCTTTGGCGTCTCGACGGCCATCGGCTCAGCCCTCGGCGGCCTCTTCTTCGCGGAAGCCCATGATGTGGAAGCCGGCGTCGATGTGGATCACTTCGCCGGTGGTCGACAGACCGAGGTCGGAGAGCAGCCACAGCGCCGCGCCCGCGACGCCCTCCATGGCGGTGTCCTCCTGCATGGCCGAGAGCGAGCGGCCCTTGGCCAGCATGCCACGGCCGCCGCTGATGCCCGCCAGCGACAGCGTCTTCATCGCCCCCGGCGATAGCGCGTTCACCCGGATGCCGCGCGGACCGAGGTCGCGGGCCGCGTAGCGCACCGCCGCCTCCAGCGCCGCCTTGGCCACGCCCATGGTGTTGTAGTTCGGGATCGCCCGCTCCGAGCCCATGTAGGTGAGGGTGACGATCGAGCCACCGGTCTCGGGCATCATCTCCGCCGCGCGCCGGGCGCAGTCGACAAAGCTGAAGGCCGAGATGTCCATGGCCCGCAGGAAGCCCTCACGGGTGGTGTTCTCGACGAAAGAGCCCTTCAGCTCGTCCTTGTTGGCGAAGGCGATGGCGTGGAGGAAGAAGTCGATCTGGCCGAAGGCCTGCTTCACCGCTGCGAAGGCGGCGTCCATCGCCGCGTTGTCCTGCACGTCCACCGGCGCAAGCACCTTCACCCCGATGCTCTCGGCGAGAGGCTGGACGCGGCGCTCCATGCCGGGCAGGTGCAGGAAGGCGATCTCCGCGCCTTGGGCGGCCAGCTGGCAGGCGATGCCCCAGGCGATCGACTGGTGGTTGGCGACGCCCGTGACGATCCCGCGCTTGCCGCGCATGAGCTCGCCCTTGGGCATCTGATAGTCTTCGGCCACGGATGCGCCTCCTCGCTGTCGCGTGTTCGGGAGGGTTGTGGCCGCCGGGCGAAGCCGTGGCAAGCGGGCAAACACCCTTCAAATCTGCGCCCAGGACGGTCATACGAAAGGGAAGGAGCCGGTTTTGATCGACGTTTCCTTCCTGGCGCCGCCCAAACGCTGGCCCGTCCGTCTGCTCAGCGCCTTCCGGCGGCGGATGCGCGCGAGCGAGCTCTGGCTGATCACCCTTTCGGTGGCGGTCGGCGGCGCGGCGGGGTTGCTAGCCGTCTTCCAGGGGCGCACCGCCCACGCCTTGCAGAGCCTGCTCTATGGCATCGGCGACGCCGACCACCTGAGCGCGGTGGGCCACATCTCCCTCGGGAGGCTGGCTTGGCTGCCGGTTGGCGGGCTGATCCTCGGCCTGTTCACCTGGGTCGTATCGCGTCGCCGCTCCACCGGCCTGGTCGACGTGGTCGAGGCCAACGCCCTGCATGGCGGGGTGCTGGGCCTCGCCGACAGCGCCATCGTCTGCATCCAGACCGTGATCTCCAACGGCTTCGGCGCCTCGGTCGGGCTGGAGGCGGCCTATGCCCAGGCCGGCGGCGCGGCGGCAAGTTTCGCGGGCCAGCGGCTGCGCCTGCGCCGCTACGACATGCGCATCCTGGTGGGCGCCGGGGCCGGCGCGGCCCTGGGCGCGGCGTTCGGAGCCCCGCTCACCGGCGCCTTCTACGCCTTCGAGATCGTCATCGGCTCCTACACCCCCTCGGCGATCGCGCCCGTGGCGGCGGCCAGCCTGACCGCCGTGCTCACCGCCAAGCTGGCGGGCGGCCTGCCCTACTCCATCGAGATCAAGACCCAGCACCCGCCGGACGCCATCGGCTACGCCCTCTACTCGGGCCTCGGCCTGGTCTGCGCCCTCGTGGGCGTGGCGATCATGCGCCTGGTGGCGACGGCCGAGCGGCTGGTGCGTCGCGTCTCGCTGCCGACCGCCGTGCGCCCGGCGGTCGGCGGCCTGTTGCTGGGCGGCATCGCCATGGTCTCGCCGCAGGTGTTGTCGGCCGGCCACGGCGCCCTGCACCTCGACCTCGCCGTTGGCATGCCCGTCGCGATCCTGGCGATCGTCCTGCTGTTGAAGACCACCGCCTCGGTCGTCTCCCTGGGCTTCGGCTTCCGGGGCGGCCTGTTCTTCGCCTCGCTGTTCCTGGGCTCGCTGCTGGGCCAGATCTACGCGGGCCTGCTGGACCTCGCGCCGATCACCGAGAAGCTGACGGCGGAGAACGCCGCCCTGGTCGGCATGGCGGCGCTGGCGGTCTCCATCGTCGGCGGCCCGCTGACCATGAGCTTCCTGGTGCTGGAGGCGACCGGCGACTTCGGCGTCGCCGCCGCCGCCCTTGCAGCCGCCCTCATCGCGTCGACCGTGGTGCGCGAGCGGTTCGGCTATTCCTTCTCCACCTGGCGCCTGCACCTGCGTGGCGAGACGATCCGCAGCGCCCGCGATATCGGCTGGGTCCGCAGCCTGACCGCCGGCAAGATGATGCGGCCAGACCCGCAGACCGTGGCCGCCGCGACCCGCGTGGAGGCGTTCCGCCAGCGGTTTCCCCTGGGCTCAGCCACCCGCGTGATCCTCGTGGACGAGGACGCGCGCTATGCCGGCGTCCTGGTCACCGCCGACGCCTTCCAGGAGAGCGTCGACCCCCAGGCGGAGGTCTCGACCCTGGCCATCCACGCGGACCTCGCCCTGTCGCCGGACATGGACATCGAGGCGGTGATGCGCACCTTCGAGGACGAGGGCGCCGACGAGCTGGCGGTGGTCGGCGCGGACCGGCGCGTCCTGGGCCTGCTGGCCGAGTCCTATGTGGTGCGCCGCTACGCCGGCGAACTGGAGCGTCAGCAGCTGGAGATCTACGGCGAGGCGAAGGCCTAGGCTGAGATCAGACCCGCGCCATCACGAGGCGCCCATTGGCGCCGCCGAACCCGCCAGGCGCGCTATACGCGCGCCATCACCAGGCACCCATTGGTGCCGCCAAACCCGAAGCTGTTGCTCATCACCGTGTCGAGGTCCTTGTCGACCCGCTGGCGCAGGATCGGCAGGTCGGCGAAGGCGGGGTCGAGGGTTTCGATGTTGGCGCTCTCGGCCGCGAAGCCGTTGTTCAGCATCAGCAGGCTGTAGATCGCCTCCTGAGCCCCGGCCGCGCCCAGGCTGTGGCCGGTCAGCGACTTGGTGGACGAGATCATCGGCGGCTTGTCGCCGAACACCTGGCGCACCGCCTCCATCTCGCGCTCGTCGCCCACCGGCGTCGAGGTACCGTGCGGGTTGAGATAGTCGACGGTCCGGCCGCCGGCCATGCGCAACGCCATGTTCATGCAGCGCACCGCGCCCTCGCCGGACGGGGCCACCATGTCGTAGCCGTCGGAGTTGGCGGCGTAGCCCACTACCTCGCCATAGATCTTGGCCCCGCGAGCCCTGGCGCGCTCCAACTCCTCCAGCACCACGATCCCGCCGCCGCCGGCGATCACGAAGCCGTCGCGGTCGACGTCATAGGCGCGGCTGGCCTTGGCGGGCGTGTCGTTGAACTTCGAGCTCATGGCGCCCATGGCGTCGAACATGACGCTCAAGGTCCAGTCCAGCTCCTCGACGCCGCCGGCGAACACCAGGTCCTGCTTGCCCATGGCGATCTGCTCGTAGCCGACGCCGATGCAGTGGGCCGAGGTCGCGCAGGCCGAGGAGATCGAGAAGTTCAGCCCCTTGATCTTGAACCAGGTGGCCAGCACAGCGCTCGCGCCCGAGCTCATCGCCTTGGGCACCGCGAAGGGGCCGACCCGCTTGGGGCCCTTGGTCCGGGTGATCTCGGCGGCCTCGACGATGGCCCGTGTCGACGGCCCGCCGGAGCCCACCACCAGGCCGGTCATCTCATGGCTGACCTCGGCCTCCGCCAGGCCGGAGTCGGCGATCGCCTGCTCCATGGCGATATGGCCGAAGGCCGTGCCCTGGGCCAGGAAGCGCGCCGCGCGGCGGTCGACCATGGCTTCCCAGTCGATCTGCGGCGGGGCGTGGACCTGGCAACGGAAGCCGAGCTCGGCGTATTCCGGCGCGGCGACCACGCCCGACCTGGCGTCCCGCAACGACGCCAGCACCTCGTTGGCGTTGTTGCCGATCGAGGAGACGATCCCGATCCCTGTGACGACGACGCGGCGCATGTCCGGGTCTCTACGTCCTCTGCGACAGGCCGACCCTCAGGTCGGCTGCGGTATAGATGGGGTTGCCGTCCGCTTCCAAAACCCCGTCGCCGACCCCCATCACCAGCCGGCGGTTGATCACACGCTTCATCTCGATCTTGTAGGTGACCTTCTTGATGTTGGGCGTCACCTCGCCGGCGAAGCGCACCTCGCCGCAGCCCAGGGCGCGGCCGCTGCCCTTGCCGCCGATCCAGCCCAGGTAGAAGCCGACCAGCTGCCACAGGGCGTCCAGGCCCAGGCTGCCGGGCATGACCGGGTCGCCCAGGAAGTGGCAGTCGAAGAACCAGAGGTCCGGGCGGATGTCGAACTCCGCCTCGATGTAGCCCTTGCCGTGCGGACCGCCGTCGTCGTTGATCGTGATGATCCGGTCGAACAGCAGCATCGGCGGCGCCGGCAGCTGGGCGTTGCCCGGGCCGAACATGTCTCCGCGGGCGCAGGAGAGCAGCTCGTCGTACCCATAGTGGTCCTTCTTCTGGAAGTCCGTCATCGCCTGTTCGGTCCCTTACTGAGGGGCTTGGCTAGCAGAGCCGCCCAGATCGCTCAATGGCGCCGGTCCAATGCCTCCGATCGGCGTTCCGGTCCCGCGGTCCTGGCCGGCGGCTATTGCCCTGACCGACATTGAGGCCCGTCGGTGGTGCCCCACAGCGCGCCTTCGGGCGCCCAGCCCGAGACGTGGTCGGCCTTGACCTTGCACCAGCCCTTCTCGCATCGGTCCAACGCCGCCAGCGCCTTCGGGTTCAGGTAGGCGGCGACCTTGTAGCCCTCCTTGGGCCGCTTCAGCAGGGCGACGGCCTGGTTGGAGGTGTTCATCGTCGTGCGCCGCCCGTCGGTTGTGCGCTTGTGCACCCAGGCGAGCGTCGCTTCCGGATCGCAGACGCGCCGCCACTCGCTGGTTTCGGCGATCACCTGCAGCGGCAGGCCGCGCACGCGGTAGACGAACAGCAGCTTGTGGTCGTCGCCGGGCCCGGCGCGGGCGTTGACCTTGTCGAACTTCAGCGAAACGTAGCGCGGCACCGGCATGCCGGAGGGCGTCTGGCGCTCCTGGGCCGCCGGAGACGCGACAGCGGAACCGGCCAGCGCCGGGGCGGAGAGCGCCGCGGCCACAACTCCCGCCGCCGCCAGCTTCAGCACGGCCCTGCGCGTCCTCACCAAATCCCGAGCCTCGCCTTGGCCGCCCACAGCGCCTTTGCTAGAGGTAGCCGCACGCGCCGGGCAAGCGGCGCACACACCTTTCCCTCTTATCCAAGTCCGACATGGCCGCCCGCAAGCCGAAAGTCATCGTCACCCGCAAACTGCCCGACCCGGTCGAGACGCGGATGCGCGAGCTGTTCAACACCGAACTCAACCTCGCCGACGAGCCGATGAGCCGCGCCCAGCTGGCCGATGCGCTGAGCCGCGCCGACGTGCTCGCGCCCACCATCACCGACAAGATCGACGCGACCCTGCTGGAGAAGGCGGGCCCGCAGCTGAAGCTGATCGCCAACTTCGGCGTGGGCGTGGACCACATCGACATCGCCGCGGCCAACGCCCGCGGCATCACCGTCACCAACACGCCCGGCGTGCTGACCGAGGACACCGCCGACCTGACGCTGGCCCTCATCATGGCCGTCGCGCGCCGGATTGTGGAGGGCGCCAACGTCACCCAGGCCGGCGGCTACGAGGGCTGGGCGCCCACCTGGATGATGGGCCACCGGATCACCGGCAAGCGGCTGGGGATCATTGGCATGGGCCGGATCGGCCAGGCGGTGGCGCGCCGCGCCAAGGCCTTCGGCCTGCAGATCCACTACCACAACCGCAAACCGGTCAGCCCGCGCATCGCCGACGAGCTGGAGGCGACCTACTGGGACAGCCTGGACCAGATGCTGGCGCGGATGGACATCATCTCGGTCCACTGCCCGCATACGCCCACCACCTATCACCTGCTGTCGAACCGCCGGCTGAAGCTGCTGCAGCCCCATGCCCTTTTGATCAACACCGCCCGCGGCGAGATCATCGACGAAACGGCGCTGGCCGAGATCCTCAAGGCCGGCGGCATCGCCGGCGCCGGCCTCGACGTCTTCGAGTTCGAGCCCAAGATCAATCCGAAGCTGCTGGGTCTGCCCAACGCGGTCCTTTTGCCCCACCTCGGCTCGGCCACCATCGAGGGCCGCATCGACATGGGCGAGAAGGTGATCATCAACATCCGCACCTGGATGGACGGCCACAAGCCGCCGGACCGCGTGATCCCGGCGATGATGTGAGCGTGTCCTTCTCCCCTTGCGGGAGAAGGTGGCCTGCGAAGCAGGTCGGATGAGGGTTTGATGGCCCCATCCGCCCCTCGCGCGGACAGCACGGCGAGACCCCTCATCCGTCGCCCTTCGGACGACACCTTCTCCCGCAAGGGGGAGAAGGATTCTTTAGCCTCCGCAAACCGGACACTCCGGGTCCGCCCCAACCCGCACCGTCCGCGTCTCTCCGGCCAGGGCGTCATAGATCATCAGCCGCCCGCTCAGCGGCTCGCCCGCGCCGACGATCAGCTTGATCGTCTCCAGCGCCATCATCGAGCCGATCACCCCGGCCAGCGCGCCGACCACGCCCACGGCGACGCAGGTCTCCGCGTCCGGCGGAATCTCCGGCACCAGGCAGCGGTAGCAGGGCCGGCCCTGGAACACGCCCACCTGACCGGTCCACCGCCCGATCGCCCCGCTGACCAGCGGGATCTCATGCCGCACGCAGGCGGCGTTGACCGCATAGCGCACGGCGAAGTCGTCGGTCCCGTCGAGCACGAGGTCGGCCTCCGAGCATAGTTCGTCGGCTGTGGAATCGTCGAAGCGCCCCTCGACGGCCTCGACCTCGATGTGAGGGTTGAGCGCCATGAGACGCTGGGCGGCGGCCGTGGCCTTGGGCCGGCCGAGGTCGGCTTCGATATAGAGCACTTGGCGCTGCAGGTTCGACCGGTCGACCGCGTCCGGGTCGACGATCGTGATCCGCCCGACCCCGGCCGCGGCCAGGTAGAGCGCGGCCGGCGCGCCCAGGCCGCCGGCGCCTACGATCAGCACCTGCGCCGCCTTCAGCTTCTGCTGGCCCGGGCCGCCCACCTCGCGGAGCACCAGGTGGCGCGCATAGCGCTCGATTTCGAGATCGTCGAAGTCCATGCCGCGCATCTTGGGTTTTGGCTGCACGGACGCAACCATTCGTCGCTCTGGCGCGGCGGCGTCGGGCTGGTTAGTCCAGGGATGCGGGCGCGCCGAGTTGGAGACCTGAGAGACCGTGTTGAAGACGACCCTCGCCCAAACCGCCCCGATGACCGCCGCC
>JAFEDM010000318.1 GCA_018241625.1 Pseudomonadota bacterium
AATGTTCTCCAGCTTGGACAACGAGTTCACGTCCTGCTGCGGGCTCTGGATGATGATCGGGTAGGACACCCCGTTCTTGGGGTTCAGCCAGAAGGTCGGCGCGGTCTGGAAGCTGCCGGCCAGCGACGTCACCAGGGTGTTGGTCACGTCCTTCTCGGTGATGCCCAGGCGATCGGCCTGCGAGCGGTCCACGTTGACGTTGAACTGCGGATAGTGGGTCGACTGCTGCAGGCGCACGTCAGCCAGGCCGGGCACGGCGCGCAGCTTGTGCAGCAGCGCGGCGGCGTAGGCCTCGTTGGCGTCACGGTTCGGCCCGGCCACCTGCACGTCGATGGGGGCCGGTGCGCCGAAGTTCAGGATCTGGCTGATGATGTCGGCCGGCAGGAAGGAGAAGACCGCGCCGGGGAACTCGACGGGCAGCTGCGCGCGCAGCTTGCGCACGAACTCGGCGGTCGGGCGATGGTGCTCCGAAAGCGCGATGTAGATGTCGCCGTCCTGCGGGCCGATGCCGCCGGTGTTGGAATAGGCGCGGTTGATGCCGCTGACCGGCAGGCCGATGTTGTCCACCACCGCGCCGTTCGACGCCAGCTGGTCCGGCGGGATGGTCCGGCGGATGGCGGCCTCGACCTGGTCGAACAGGGCCGCGGTGTCCTCGATCCGGGTGCCCACCGGGGCGCGGACGTGCAGGGTGATCTCGCCGGAATCGACGCTGGGGAAGAAGTTCGAGCCGAGGGCCGGGGCCAGCAGGAACGAGGCCAGCACCACCGCCATGAAACCGACCAGGAACCGCGGCCGGCTCGACAGCGCCATCGCCAGCAGGTTGCGGTAGACCTCGCGCACCTTCGCGAACCGGGCCTCGAAGCCATGCTGGAAGCGGACCAGGGGATTGCGCGAAGGCCGGTGCGACGGGCCGGCGCCGTGGGTCTCCATCAGGAAGTCCTGGTGACCTTCGTGCGGCTTCAGCAGGTACATCGCCATGGTCGGCACCAGCGTCCGCGACAGGACGAAGGAGGCGATCATCGCGAACACCACCGCCTCGGCCATCGGCACGAACAGGTAGCCCGCGATCCCGGTCAGGAAGAGCATCGGCACGAAGACGATGCAGATGCAGAGCAGCGAGACGAAGGCCGGGGTGACGATCTGCGCCGCGCCGTCGAGGATGGCGGTGCGCACATCCTTGCCCTGCTCCAGGTGCCAGTTGATGTTCTCGATGGTGACGGTGGCGTCGTCGACCAGGATGCCGACGGCCAGCGCCAGGCCGCCCAGGGTCATGATGTTCAGCGTCTGGCCCATCGCCGACAGCGCCATGATCGACGACAGCACCGCCAGGGGGATCGACGTCGCGATGATCACCGTCGAGCGCCACGACCCCAGGAAGACCAGGATCATCAGGCTGGTCAGGGCCGCAGCGATGACGCCTTCCTTGATCACGCCGGACACGGCGGCCTTCACGAAGATCGACTGGTCGTTGAGCAGGGCGATGTGCAGCGAGGGCGGCAGCGCAGCCTGCAGGCGCGGCAGCAGGTCCTTGACGCCCGAGATGATCGCCAGCGTCGAGGCCGAGCCGCTCTTCAGCACGCTCATCAGCACCGATCGGCGGCCGTCGATCCGCACCTCGTTGCGCTGCGGCGGATAGCCGTCGCGCACATGAGCCACGTCGCGGATGTAGATGGTGGTCCCGTCGACGGTCTTGATCGGCAGGTCGTTCAGCGCGTCGACCGCCTCGGGGCTGTTGTTCAGCTTCACATTGTATTCGAAGGCGCCGACCTTGGCCGTGCCGGCCGGGACGATCTGGTTCTGGGCGGCGAGCGCGTTGGCCACGTCCTGCGCCGACAGGCCCTTGGACTGCAGGGCCACCGGATCCAGGTCGATCTGGATCTGCCGCTCCTTGCCGCCGTAGGGCTGCGGGATCGAGGTGCCGGCCACCGAGGCCAGGGCCGGGCGGATCAGGTTGCCGCCGGTGTCGAACAGCTGCTGCTCGCTCATCGTCGGGCTGGAAAGCGCCAGCTGCAGGATCGGCACGGTCGAGGCGTTGTAGTTCAGGATCTGCGGCGGGGTGATGCCCGGCGGCAGTTGCTTCAGCACCGTCTGCGACAGCGAGGTCACCTGGGCGGTGGCGGTGCGGATGTCGACGTTCGGCTGGAAGAAGATCTTCACGATGCCGATGCCGGGCAGCGACTGGCTCTCGATGTGCTCGATGTCGTTCACCGAGGAGGAGAGCTGGCGTTCA
>JAFEDM010000319.1 GCA_018241625.1 Pseudomonadota bacterium
CTGGTCGGGCTGCGCATGGGCCTGGGGCTGTTCTTCACCCCGCACGAGCCCTTCGTCCTGATGTCGGGGAACGGCTGATGCCGGCCGCCCAACCCCCGCCGGCGCCGCCCTCCGCGCCGCCGCCGCCGGTCGCCGACTACGCCACCGGCCGCGGCCCCGCCATTTCGGCGGCGCTCACCGACACCAATGTGCGGGTGAACTCCGACTTCCGCGGCGACCGGATCGTGCTCTACGGCGCGGTCTTCGACCCCGAGGCGCGGCCGAGCGACGTGGTGGTGATCGTGCGCGGCCCCGACCAGCCGGTGCGGATCGCGCGCAAGAGCCGGGTGGCCGGCGTCTGGATCAACAGCCGCCCGGTGGTCTTCCAGGGCGCGCCCGGCTTCTACATCGCCGCCTCCACCCGGCCGCTGGACGACATCGCCCGCTTCGGCGTGCTGCGCCGGCTGGAGGCGGGCGTCGACCACTTGCGGATGAACGCGCCGGCCGAGCAGTCGACCGAGACCCGCTACGGGGTGCGCGACATGGTCGTCTCCAGCCTGGGGAGCGACTACCTCGACTGGAAGCAGGCGGTGGTGCGCCTGAAGACCGAGGAGAAGCTCTACGCCGTCGACGAGCGCGGCGTGCGCTTCGTCGACAAGGGGCTGTTCCGGGCCGAAATCCCGCTGCCGGCCGAGGCGCCGATCGGCCGCTACGATGTGCGGATCCTTCTGTTCCAGGGCGGCCAGCCGGTCTCGGAAAAGGACCGCACCCTGACGGTCGAGAAGGTGGGCGTCGAACGCGGGCTTTACCTTTGGGCGCATGAAAGGCCATGGTCCTACGGCGTGGCCGCTATGGCCTTCGCCCTGGGCGCGGGTTGGGCCGCCTCCTCGGCGTTTCGGAGGGATTGATTGGTGACGGACGACCCGGGCGCCGCCTCCCGCTGGGAATCCATCCCGCCCGCGCTCTGGGCCATCGCGATCGGCTCCCTCGCTCCGTTTCCCATCGCCGCCGCCGCCTATGGCTGGGGTTCGCCCGATGTCGCCCGTCCGGCGCTGACGGTGATCATCGTCTGGTCGGCCTGCGTGCTGGGCTTCCTGGGCGGCGTGCGCTGGGGGTTGGAGAACGGCCGGCCCAGCCCACGGCCCTACCGGCTGGTCATCTCGGTGGCCTCGCCGGTGGCCGCCGCCGCCATCCTGATCTCGCGCGGCCGCGTTCCGGACGGCTGGGTGGTCGGCGGCCTGATCGCGGCCTTCCTGCTGCAATGGCTGTTCGACCACCAGGGGCCGGACGTGCCCGCGCGCTATCCCAGGCTCTCGACGGCGGTCACGGCCGCGGCCTGCGTCTCGCTGGCGGTCTGCCTCGATCAGGCGATGAAGACGGGACACGTGTGAGTTAGCTCCCCCGCCTTGGCGGCGGAGGGGGACCTGCACACATAACTCCGCTCATGCCGGCGAAAGCCGGGAGCCAGGCTTCTTGAACCACGGATTTCACGGATCGCACGGATGGCTTCCGTGAAATCCGTGTGATCCGTGGTTTGAACGAAAAACACCTGCGTCCCCGCTTGCGCGGGGATGAGCGGAATGGGGATCAGCCCGTGTCCGCCAGCGGGGGTTGGGGACTGTTCGCCGGAACGATGGCCTCGGCGGTGGTGACGACCAATTCGCCGGAGAGGCGCATGTCCTTGGCGAGTTTCCCAGCCAGGACCTCGATGGGGAGGTCGGCGAAGCCCGGGGCGTCCTCGATCTCCCAGAGGCGGGCTTCGAGGTCCTCGTAGAGGACGTCGTACTCTTCCTGGTCGCCTTCGGCCTCGTTCCACAGCAGGCGGTTGAGAACCGCCTTCACCCGGCGCTTCTGGACCTCTTCGGGCGACGGCCGGGTCAGGCTGACGTGCGCGGCTTCCGCGGCCTGGATGATCTTGCTCTCGCGAAGCTGGGCGTCGGCGGCCAGGGCCGCAGCTTCCCGCGCATCCCGCGCGGCGTCGCGCTGCAGCTTGAAGTCCAGGGCCAGCGTCAGGCGCACGGTGCGGGAGGTCTTCTGAAAGGCCTCCGTCAGCGCGACCTTCTCTTCAGGCGCTTCCGCCGCACGGGCCTGGGCGGCCAGGTCACGGGCCAGCATCAGGCCGAGCTCGGAAAGCTCGCCCAAGATCTGCTCTGCCCGTTCGCGTTTGGCCGTTGGGTCTGACATGAACAAAACAGGAACATAGATCAAGCTCGACGTCAAGGATTTTCGTCACCTCCCCCGCGAAGCGGCGGGAGCGGTGGAGGGGGCGAGCGGCGCGCTCAGGGGCCGCTGCCGCCAATCGATCCGCCGTGTTTGAGCTCGCCCCCTCCACCATCCGCTCTTCGGCGGATGGTCCCCCTCCCGCCGCTTCGCGGGGGAGGTAGGGCGCGGTCATTGAGGAGCATCGTCAGATGCTTCTGCGGCTTAAATCCCACGGTTGAGGCGAGCCTTCCGGCCTCGGCAAGTCAAGGACGCGCCCCTGGCGAGCCGCTCGCGGCCGGGCTCCGCCCGGTCCTTGAGTTACCGAGACCGGAAGGCATCATGGCCGCCATGGGATTTATGGCTGGGTCTGGCTGCGCCAGGGGTCCCAAGCGGACGAGCCAAATGTCCACGACGGGTGGTTAGCGGACGTTCGCTTCTCCAACCTCCGTCATCCCGGACGGCCGCAGGCCGATCCGGGACCCAGCAGCTCTGGCCTCGACGCGGCGAGCCGCAATTTCTGCATCAAGGGGGGAGATGCTGGGTCCCGGCTCTCCGCGCTCTTGCGAGCGCTCCGGCCGGGATGACGGAACGAGGGAGCGTTCGCCATGGGTCGAAAGGAGACCTTGAGAGAAGGGCGGCTGTTGGGGTCGTGGCTAGAGCAGCCCCAGGGCCTCCAAGGCCGGCTGGAGCGCCGCGGGGTCGGTGAAGTGGTGGGTCCGGAAGCCCAGCGCCTGGGCGGCTTCGATGTTGTGGGCGCTGTCGTCGACGAACAGGGCCTCGGCGGGCGCAAAGCCGAAGCGGGCGCAGGTGAGCTCGAAGATCGCCGCGTCGGGCTTCATCATGGCCTCGCGGCCGGAGACGATGCGCCCGTCCAGCAGGCCGAAGGCTGGGCTCATGGCGAAGGTGGCGGCCTCCGTCTCATGGCTCATGTTGGTCAGCGCGTACTGCTTCAGGCCGCGGGCGTTCAGGGCGGCGATGGCGGCCTCGGTCTCGGGGATCGCGCCGGAGAACATCTCGCCCCAGCGGTGCTTCCAGGCCCAGATGGCGTCGTGATGCCGGGGATGCTCGGCGGCCAGGGCGGCGCAGTTGTCGTCGAAGCTCAGGCCGGCGTCGGTGGGCGTGTGCCAGGCCATGGTGCAGACGTGGCCTAAGAACCGGTCGCGCTCGACCGGATCGGGAAAGATCTTGGAATAGAGGGTGCGCGGGTTCCAGCGCACGATGACGTTGCCGACGTCCCAGATGACGACCGTCGGCTTGGCCATCGGATTCGGCGGGATCAGCCCTGCTTGGCTTTGAAGCGCGGGTTGGTCTTGTTGATGATGTAGACCCGGCCCTTGCGGCGCACGAGCTTGCAGTCGCGGTGACGCGTCTTGAGCGACTTGAGCGAGCTTCTGACCTTCATCGGGCTACCAGGGGACCTATTCTCGGGCGCCAGGAAAGCGTCCGGGGGGTTTCACAAGAGCGCGCGGATATACGGAAACAGGTCGCGCAAGTCAATGTGGCGCAGCCGATGGGCGACAGGCGGCGATTGAGCCGGCCCGCGACGCCCTCTAGCATCCCCCGGATGCGGTTGCGTCGCCTTTTCCCCGCCGGCCTTTCCATGGCGCCTCTGGCCGTGCTGGCGGCCTGTGCGACGCCCACGCCGCTGCC
>JAFEDM010000031.1 GCA_018241625.1 Pseudomonadota bacterium
CGTCGGCAAGGCGCGGCCGGCACGGCTCCTATCCCCACGGGAGGCCGGCCGCGACCTTCAGCCGGACACATGGCTCTGCCTTGACGAAATGGAACACATAGGGAACATTATCACCCCATGGAAGCTTCGCCCGCCGTCGAGGACGCCGCCGGTCAGTTGCAGCTCGATGGCGCCGACCTCTGGCGGCCGGTCGCCCCGACGCCCAAGGCAGCGACGCCCAAGGCCCCGCCGCCGCACTACCTCGGCCATCGCGACCGCCTGCGCGAGCGCGCCGCGGGTGGCGGCCTCGCCGCCCTGCCGGACTATGAGTTGCTGGAGTTGATCCTTTTCCGCGCGCTCCCGCGCGGCGACGTGAAGCCCCTGGCCAAGCAGCTTCTGACCCGCTTCGGCTCGCTGGCCGGCGTCCTCGGCGCTTCCGCGGCCGAGCTCACCACCGTCAAGGGCGTCGGCCCGACCCTGGCGCTCGATCTGACCCTGCTGCACGAGCTTTCGGTCCGCACCGCCAGGCACGCGGTCGCCAAACGGCCGGTGATCTCGTCCTGGTCGGCCCTGCTGGCCTATGTGAAGACCGCCCTGGCGCACGAGGCGCGCGAGCAGTTCCGCGTCCTCTTCCTCGACAAGAAGAACCAGCTGATCGCCGACGAGGTGATGGGCCGCGGCACCGTCGACCACGCCCCGGTCTATCCGCGCGAGGTCATGCGCCGGGCCCTGGAGCTCTCGGCCAGCGCCGTGATCCTGGTCCACAACCACCCGTCCGGCGACCCGACGCCATCGGCCGCGGACGTCGACATGACCCGCCAGTTGGTCGACGCCGGGCGGGCGCTGCGGATAGCCGTCCACGACCACCTGATCGCCGCCCGCGACGGCGTCGCCAGCCTGAAGGCGCTCGGCCTCCTGTGACCCGGCCATAGCGGCGTCACCCTGCCGCAGACTGCCGGGTTCAAAAAAAATGGCCGCCCGAATGGCGGCCAGGTTGGGGAGGCGGTGAGGCGTCAGCGCGAGCGCCATCGCCTGCGACGGGGCGCGCGCTGTTGGTGTCACAGAGACGTCGAAGCCGGCGTCAGCCGCCGCAGGCGTTCGCGCGCGCGGCTTCCTTGTCGACATAGGGTTTGATGATCCGGGTCCAGCCCGCGTAGCCATCGGCGTTCATGTGGATGCCGTCCTGGACATAGACCGGCTTCAAGGTGCCGAACATCTTGCCGCCCTCCCAGGCGTCGTGGGCGGCGTCGATATAGCGCAGGTCCTTCCGCGACTTCGCATAGGCTTCGACGAGCTCGTTCGCGGCCTGCTGATCGCGCGCGAACTTGAGGCGCGCGGGCGACGCCTTGGCTGGGATGAAATAGACCGGCGTGGCGCCCAGGACCTTGGTCTTCAGGTCCATGAACTTCTTGAAGTCGGCCAGCGCCTCCTGCGGCGTCAGGCCGTTCACGATGTCGTTCTCGCCCACATAGATGAAGATCGCGCGCGGACGGTACGGCGCGACGATCTTGTCGAAGAAGAAGATTTCGTCCTCCGCGGTCGAGCCGCCTAGCCCGCGCGCAATCACCGGATCGGGCGCCATGTCGGCGGCGATGGTCTTCCAGGCGACGATGCTGGCGGAGCCGATGAACAGGATGCTGCACGGCTTTGGCGGCTGCTGCTTGTCCGCCTCCAGGTAGGCCTCCACCCGCTTGTCGAAGCGATGCGGGTCCGGCCGCTTCTGGTCGGCGATGCCGGCGTTGGTGGAATAGGTCACGCCCGGCGCCGCCCGCGGTTCGGTCTGGGCCATGGACCCGAGGGGCGCCAGGCCAATCACCGCCGCGACGGCGGCGGCCGCGAGATGCTTCGGGGTCATCAGCTCACTCTCCGTTCGATCATGGGTTGGAGGGGCCGGGCGAGCCCGCCCCCTCACAACATGCCTCAGCCTTAGAACTTGGACCGCAGGCCGATGCGGAAGCTACGTCCGATCGGGTCGTAGAGGTCGAACCGCCCGCCAAGACCCGGCGCGCCGTAAGCCACGGTCCCCGGCACCACCGGGATCTGGATGGGATCCTTGTCGAACAGGTTGTCGACGCCCGCCGTGAATTCCGACGGGTGTCCGCGCAGGTCGAACTTGTAGATCCCGGTGAGGCCGACGGTGACGTAGTTCGGCACGTCGTTGTTGTCGACGTCCACGCCCGACTTCCAGACGTTCTGGAGCTTGGCTTTGCCGACGAACCGCACGTTGGCGCTCACCGACAGCGGGCCCTGCTCGTAGGTGCCGAGCAGGCTGGCCTTCCATTTCGGCTCGCCGGGGTTCAGGTCGCTGACCTGACCGGCGAACTTGGTCGTGACGCCGTTGTTCACCTGGGTGAACCGCGGCACGAAGCTCGCCAGGGCCCGCACCGAGAGGTTCCCGGGGCCGACCGGGTGGCGATAGTCGACCTCGTAGTCCCAGCCCTCCGTCACCAGGCTGGCGATGTTGACCGGCACCGAGTCGATCGAGGTGATGGCCTGGGTCGCGTCGCGGTGGATGAACTGGCAGTACTGGGGCTGGCCGCTGAAGCAGAAGGTCAGCGCCTGCGGCGCGCCGACCGCCGCGATCGCGCCGGTGATGTTGATCTTGTAGTAGTCGATCGAGAACGACAGCCCCTCGATGTAGTGCGGGCTGTAGATGACGCCGGCGGTGGTGGTGTCGGCATCCTCCGGCTTCAGGTTCGGGTTGCCGGCCGCGCGGGTGAATTGGGGGTAGGACTTCTGCGTCAGCGGATCGAAGACGATCTGCTGGGTGAAGCTGCCGCCCGAAAACAGGTCGTTCAGGGTCGGCGCGCGGATGTCGCGCGACTTGGTGGCCCGCACGCGCAGGTCGTCCGTGACCTGGTCGGACAGGCCGATCTTCCAGGTCTCCACGCTGCCGCTGGTGCTGTAGTCGGTCACCCGGCCGGCGGCGTTGAACTCCAGCAGCTTGAACGCCGGCAGCTCCTTCAGGATCGGCACATTCACCTCGGCGAAGGCCTCCTTGAGGTTCCGCTGGCCGTTGAAGGGCTGGAAGTTCTGCACCGCCAGCGCCCGGTTCAGGGCGAGGTCGTTCTGCGTCGCGCTGGCCTTGTTGTTGATGTAGTCCGCGCCGAAGGCCACGGACACGTCACCCGCGGGCAATTTGAAGACCGTGCCGGTGGCGTCGGCCTCGACCTCGTCCAGTTGCACGTCGGACTTCTGCTTCGCCTCGCCGAGGACATAGCTGAGGGCGGCTGCGGTCGCCCCGCCGGTGCCGAAGATGTCCAGCGGCACGCAGCCGTTGGTGGGCGCCGTCAAGGTCGAGCGGCATACGATCGTGCCGCTGGCGTTGCGCACCGCGTCCACCGCATTGGCGAAGTTCGCCAGGATGACGTCCTTGTGGGCGATCTGGTGGGTCTTGGCGTCGCCGTGCGTGTAGTAGACGTTCCACTTCCAGTTTTCGCCGAGCTTGCCGTTCAGCCCGACCGTGGCGTTGACGATGTCGCGCTGGTTGTAGGACGTGGGCGGCCCCGGCGCCGTGAAGTCCAGGCCCAGGGCGAAATTGGTCAGGCCCTTGGCCAGCATCTGCTGGCGGATGCCCGGGTCGAGATAGGCGTTGTCGGCCTGGATGGTGATGTTGCCCTGGCGCAGGAAGGTCAGGTAGCCGTTCTCGCGATATTCGGAGTGCCCGTAGGCGACTTCGCCAAAGGCCGTGATCTTGTCCGTCAGATCGTAGTCCACGTGGACGAAGGCGTTCGAATACCAGAGCGCCGTGGTGATCGCGCGGTCCATGCCGATGGAGTTGTCGACGTCGCCGCCATACTGCAGCAGCCCGGACTGGTTGCCGAAGTTGTAGGGCGCGGGCGTGCCGTTCGGCCCCACGAATTGGATCCCCTTCAGCGGACCGGCGGTGATCACGCCGCCGGGCGAGACGTTGACGGGGCCGGCCCCGGTGACGGTGATCTGCCGCGGCAGGCCGTTGGTCGCCGTGAACGCGGGATTGTTGACCACCGCCGAGCTGTGGAACCAGTTGCGGTCCTTCAGATCGACCCCCTCGGGAGTGTTCTGATAGTCGAGGTCGGCGACGATCCGGCCCCGGCCGCCGGCGAACGAATGGCCGGCGGTGACGTCGATCTTGTAGTTCTGGTTGTCGCCGCGGCCTGAAATTCCGGTCTCTAGGTCCAGACCCACGCCGGTGTAGTCATGGTTGAGGACGAAGTTCACGACACCGGCCACGGCGTCAGCGCCCCAGGCGGCCGAGGCGCCGCCGGTGACCACCTCGACCCGCTTGATGAGCGAGGTCGGCAGGGTGACCGTGTCGACGCCGCCCGTGATGGCGGAGTCCACCACACGTCGGTTGTCGAGCAGGACCAGCGTGCGGGTGACCCCGAGGTTGCGCAGGTTCACGTTCTCCGCGCCGCCGCCGGCGACGCCGATGCTCGGATTGTGCGCGGAGATCGTGGCGCCGAAGGATGGCAGGGTGTTCAGATAGTCCGCGATGGTGACCGGCTGCTGGGCCTGAAGCTCCTGCTGCCCCACGACCGTCACCGGCGTCGGCTGCTGGAAGCCGTTGGCGACGATGCGCGAGCCGGTGACCACCACTTCCGAAACGTCGGCGGGATCGCTGGCCCCCGCGGTCGCCTGCGCCAGCGCCGCCGGCGCGATCGGCAGGGTTGCGACCCCGGCGAGCAAGACGGTCCTAAACATCGATTTCCCCCTTATGATCGTTGTGTTCGCCCAGGCGCGCGCCATCGCGCGGCGCGCCGTCCCGACGGGCCTTTGTTGCGGAGCGACCGAAACCGGGCCGCGCCTTCGGAAAATGGATCATCGCCCGGCGGCTCATCGCGCCGCCGGAGAGCTCAGCCCGATGCGCGTCGCATGCGCGCCTGCACCTTCCGGGCCATTGGCCCCTCCCTCGTCAGGCACCTGACCGGTGCTCATATCTCGGCCCGCCGCGCGCGCCATTGAGGGCGGAGAACACCGGGACAAGGCCCCCGACCGGGAGCCGATACACGGGACACCACCCTTTCGGCGAAAGCTCGACGCAGCCGGGCGGGCTGTCAACGCATTTCTTTCGTTAAAAGGAAAAATAACGAACAAGCGTTTGAAGGCGGGAAAGACGTCCATTCGCGCCTCAGGCGCGGCCTCGTCCGCGCGGCGACCGCAACCTCCACGGCTCGCCATGTCGCCTTAGGCGCGGCGGCGATCAGGACTCCATTTCTATTTGAATTTCCTATACTTTTATGACGAACCTCGCAATGCGCCCCCAGCGCGTGACGCAAGTTGACGAGCTCGCGGCGGCTCGCCTAGGATATTTCCCATATAAAGAATAAATCGGGAGGCGGCGATGCGGTGGTGGCTGGGACTTTGGGCGGCGCTGGCCGTCGCGGCGCTCGCCCACGGGCCGGCCGCCGCGCAGTCGCAGAAGATCGGCGAGTCGATCTTCGAATCCCGCTGCAAGTCGTGCCACGAGCCGGCGGTGGATCGCGCGCCCAGCCGCGCAATCCTGCGCACCCTTCCGCCGGCCGCCATCATCGAGGCCCTGACCAGCGGCGTCATGCAGCCGATGGCTGCGGGCCTCAGCGCGGACGAAAAGCAGTCGATCGCCACCTATCTGAGCGGCCTGCCCGCGAAGGACGCCGACCGCAGCAAATACCCGATCGGGACGGTCGGGGTGGACGTGAAGTGCGCCGCGCCGAATCCGCCTATCCGACCGACCGGATCGGACTGGACCAGCGTCGGGGTCGACGCGGCCGGTCGCCGGTTCCAGCCGAACCCGGGCCTGGCCCGCGCGGATGTCCCGCGGCTGCGGGTCAAGTGGGCCTTCGCCATGACGGGCGGCGGCGCGCCGACCGTGATC
>JAFEDM010000320.1 GCA_018241625.1 Pseudomonadota bacterium
ATACCAATTTACTCGCCTCACAGGGGAGCGGTCCGATCGAACCACGGACGCGCCAGCTCCAGCTGACCGGCCAGGCGGAACAGGATCGCCTCACCGCCGGTGCGGGCCACGAACTGCAGGCCGATCGGCAGGCCCGAACGGCTCCAGGCCAGGGGCACGGTCATCGCCGGTTGTCCTGTATTATTAAAAGCTTGGGTGTTGGGCATGAAGGCGAACAGCCGCTCGGTGATCTGCTCCCGGTCCTCCAGAATCCAGCCGACCGGGATCGCCGGCTGACCCAGGGTCGAGAGCAGCAGGACATCGTAGGTTTCGAACAATCCGGCCACGGATCGCCCGTAGGCATGGATCGCGGCCAGCCCTTGCACGTAAGCGGCCCCCAGGACCTTCGAACCGCGACGGTATGTCGCCATGGTCAAGCTCTCGATCTCACCCTCTTCGATGGGCCTGCCGCGCTTCTGGGCGATGGAATCGAGATTGGCGGCGATGCTGGCGGCGATGGCGGCGCCGGCGCCCTGGGCCATGGCATGGACGTCGCCGGGAATGGCCGCCTCGACCACCTCGTGTCCCAACTCGGCGCAGAGCCGCGCGGTCTCGCGCACCGCCTCGGCGCATTCGGGGTCGATCGAGGGCGCCTGCATGGCGCCGGCCATGAACGCGATGCGCAGCTTGCCGGGCTCGCGCCCGGCTTCCTCCACGAACGGGCGCTCCGGCGGGGCCAGGAAATAGGGGTCGCCGGGCTGCGGCCGGCAGACCGCGTCCAGCAGGGCGGCGCTGTCGCGCACCGAACGGGTGACCGCGTGCTGCACCGAGGCGCCGGCCCAGCCCTCGCCCAGCGGGGCCGACGAGACGCGGCCCCGTGAGGGCTTCATGCCGAACAGGCCGCAACAGGAGGCCGGCGTGCGGATCGAACCACCGCCGTCGCTGGCGTGAGCCGCCGGCACGATTCCCGCCGCCACGGCCGCCGCCGCGCCGCCGGACGAGCCGCCCGGCGTCCGGTCGAGATCCCAGGGGTTGCGGCAGACGCCCAGCAGCTCCGATTCGGTGAACGGCCAGAGGCCGAACTCCGGGGTGTTGGTCTTGCCGAAGATGTTCAGGCCCACGGCCTTGTAGGCGGCGGTGATGGCGCTGTCGGCCGGGGCGACCTCCTTGGCCAGGAGGCGCGAGCCGCCGCTGGTGACCGTGCCGGCCAGGGTCGCACCCAGGTCCTTAAGCAGGAAGGGCACGCCGGCGAAGGCGCCATGCTCCGGCGCCGCATGTCGCGCGAGGTCGGTCAGGTCGGTGGTGACCGCGTTGATCTTCGGATTGACCTCGGCCATCCGCGCTACGGCGGCGTCCAGCAGTTCAGGCCCGCTCACCTCGCGCCGGGCGACCAGCTCGGCCAGGCCCACGGCGTCGTGGCGGCGATAGTCCTCGAAATCCATGGGCGGTCCTCTTTGCTTCAGAGGGCCACGCAAGCACACGGCCGGCGGCGGGCCAAGCCCGCCGAGTCCTTCCGGCGACTTGGCGGGTCAAGCCCGCCCGGCCGCGCCGACGGCTAGAGCCGGCGGTATTCGACGATCGACTTGTCGGGGAAGACCGCCTTCAGGCCCATCCACATCCCCGCCTCGTCGTACCACTCGTCGATCTCACTCTCGCCGCGGACCGCCCAGTGCAAGCCGGTGGCGCGCGCGCCATTGCCCATGACGAAGGGCTCGTGGCCCATGGACTGGGCGGTGAGCCGCAGCATCGAGCCGTTCTCCGGGTTGAAGAGCGGGCCCTGCAGCACGCCGCCGTTCCAGTGGGTGTAGGGATTGGCCATCGGCGGGGCGATGAGCGGACCGGACTTGTTGGTGATGTTGATGCCGCCGCTGGTCCCGCGCACGGCGGTGCAGAAGTCCTTGTCGCTGTCGCGCTGCGACTGGCTGTGCATCTCCTGGAAGCGGCCGGCCTTCCAGATCTCCTCGCAGTGATGCCGATAGTTGAACACCGTGAGCCCGGCGATCTTGGCTTGCATGGCCACATCGGTGGTCACGGTGGTGCTGTCGCCGGCCGTGGCGAACACCAGGGAATAGTTCCCGAAGGGCTTGCCGTTGCGCAGCACCTGATAGCGGTAGGTCCCGTTGGCGGGCATGGCCGCCAGGGCCAGGCGCGGCAGGGCTCCGGCCCCGGCGAGCGACACCGCGCCCGCGATCAGCGTGCGACGATCAAGGACAGCCATCTCTCAGATCCCCTCGTTTCAACCCCAAGCTCGACGGTAGAAGCGGCCAGGCTCGGCGTCCATCCGGCTCAACCTTGGCGACAACCCTTTAAGCTTGGCTGAAACATTGTTCGCCAGGATGGCGCGCACGGATGCAGGCCGGGCGGCTGACATCTTCATCGTTCCTGGCTAAAGCCCTGACTTGATCGTCCCAGGGATCGATCGCCGGATTAGCTCAGCTGGTAGAGCAGCGGTTTTGTAAACCGAAGGTCGCGGGTTCGAGTCCTGCATCCGGCACCACCCTGCTTTGCTCCCCCTGCTTCGCTTCACGAGCCCCATGCGGATCTTCATCGACGCCGACGCCTGTCCCGTGAAGGACGAGACCTACAAGGTGGGTGCGCGCTACGGCCTGACCACCACGGTGGTGTCCAACAGCTTCATCGCCATCCCGCCGTCCAAGCTGATCGACCGGATGATCGTCGATGCGGGCCCGGACGTGGCCGACGACTGGATCGCCGAACAATGCCGTCCGGGCGACCTCGTGGTCACCAACGACATTCCCCTTGCCGACCGGGTGCTGAAGGCGGGCGGGACGCCGATCGCGCCGAACGGGCGGCTGTTCACCGCCGATTCCATCGGCTCGGCCCTCGCGCAGCGCTCGATCATGGAGCACATCCGTTCGACGGGAGAGATCACCGGCGGCCCCCGGCCCTTCGCCGCCGCCGACCGCTCGCGCTTCCTGCAGGCTCTGGACGAGGCGGTGAACCGCGAACGGCGCAAGCGGCGCTAGCCCCCTGCCTCGGCTTGCGTCGGTCCGCCCGAGGCGGGTAAGGCCTCCGCAACCGATCATTTCGAGGAGACCCACCGCCCATGCGCAATCCCGGTTTGACGTTCGCCGTCGTCGCGATCGCCGCGGCCGCCCTCGCCGCCTGCAACAAGTCCGCGACCCAGCCGGCGAGCGGGGGGACCGCTGCGGCGCCGTCCGCATCGACCGGGAGCCTGCTGAGCGACGATGAGGCCAAGAAGGCCCTGGCCGCCCTGCCCGCGCCCTACAACACCGCCGACCTTTCCAACGGCGAGTCGAAGTTCGCCCTCTGCTCGACCTGCCACACGGTGGTCGAGGGCGGGCCGAACATGACCGGCCCGAACCTGCACGGCGTCTTCGGGCGCAAGGCGGGCAGCAAGGCCGACTTCAAGTATTCGGACGTGCTGAAGGCCACCGGCTGGACCTGGGATCCTCAGCACGTCGACACTTGGATCACCGATCCCAAGGTCGCCGCGCCGGGCACCAAGATGACCTTCGCCGGCCTGAAGGACCCCAAGGACCGCACCGACGTCATCGCCTGGCTGATGGTCCAGACCGGCTACAAGCCCTGACGCCCCTAACGCGCGGTAGAGTTGAAGCTGGGCTTTCAACCTTGACGCGTACCTAGACCGCGAGCATCCTTGGTCGTGCTTCCGTGGCGCGCCAGCTCTGACACCGGTGCGCTGGAGGCGGCATCCGTCGGCGCCGCAACGCGCCGGCAAGGTGCGCCGGGACAAGCGACGTACCCCCCACGTCCGCGCGCGGCGCATGGACTGCAAGGCCTTCCCCGCCCCCGGGGAAGGCCTTTTTCCTTTGAGGATCCTGGCGTGCGCCTAGGCGTCGTAGCCGGGCAGGTCGCGGTCCAGCTTGCGCAGGCAGCCTGGCCAGGCCAGGGCGCCGCCGATGCCCTTGGCCACCTGGCTCTTCACCTCGGCCTGGGAGGCCTCCGGCGCGGTCAGCACGCTGTCCACGCCGCCCGACAGGGCCCGCACCTGCATGGTGCATGCGCGTTCCAGATAATACATCCCGACCCAGCAGTTGGCGGCCGTGTCGCCGACCGACAGCGTGCCGTGATTGCGCAGCAGCATCAGGGTCTTGTCGCCGATATCGGCCACCAGCCGCTCACGCTCGTCGTGGTTCAGGGCGATGCCCTCGTAGTCGTGGTAGGCGAGCCGGGGCAGCACGATCAGCGCGTGCTGCGACAGCGGCAGCAGGCCCGACTTCTGCGCCGCCACCGCCACCCCGTCGTTGGAGTGAAGGTGCATGACGTAGTGGGCGTCCTCGCGGTTGGCGTGGATCGCCGAGTGGATGGTGAAGCCCGCCGGATTGATGAAGTAGGGCGTCTCCTGGAGGATGTTGCCGTCCAGGTCGATCTTCACCAGCGACGAGGCGGTGATCTCCTCGAACAGCATCCCATAGGGATTGATCAGGAAGTGGTGCTCCGGCCCCGGGATGCGCGCGGAGATGTGGGTGTAGATCAGATCGTCCCATCCATAGAGCGCCACCAGCCGGTAGAGGGCCGCGAGATCCACCCGCGCCTGCCATTCCTCGGCGCTGACCTTGCCCTTCAGCGAGACCACGCCCGCCACCGATCCGTCCGCCATGGGTCGCTCCCTTTGTCTGTCGCCCTAGAATCCGCCCCGCGCGAAGGGGCGTCAAGCTAACTCCGGACCCGGCCGACCGCGTCAAGCCAGCGGGCGTAGGCGGCCTCTCGGCGCGGGCTGTCCAGGGCCGGGGCGAAGGCCTCGGTCTCCGGCCGCGCCGCCGCGGCCTCCGCCACGTCGCGATAGACGCCGGCGCCCACGCCCGCGAACAGGGCCGCGCCCAGGGCCGTGGTCTCGCCGAAGGTCGCCCGGGCGACTTTGACGCCGGTCAAATCGGCCAGCCGCTGGCTGAACCAGGCGCTGCGCGACATGCCCCCGTCGATGCGCAGCTCTGCGTGTTCGTGCAGGGCCTGCGGCGCGTCGGCCCGCATGGCCTCGATCAGGTCACGGGTCTGCAGGGCGCTGGCGTCGAAGCTTGCGCGGGCGATCTCCGGCAGGCCGGCGTCGCGGGTCAGGCCCATGATCGCACCGCGGGCGCCGGCGTCCCACCAGGGCGCGCCCAGGCCCGTGAAGGCGGGCACGAGAACCACGCCCAGGTCGTCGTTGGCCTGTTTCGCCAGGGCTTCGACCCCTTGCGGGCCGCCGCCGATCTTCAGCCCCTCGTTGGCCCACTGGATCGCGGCGCCGGCGATGAAGATCGCGCCTTCCAGGGCGAAGGTCGCCCGGCCGTCGATGCGCGCCGCCACGGTGGTCAGCAGCCGGGCCTTCGACACCGGCGCGGTCTCGCCGGTGTTCAGCAGCATGAAGCAGCCGGTGCCGTAGGTGGCCTTCATCTCCCCCGGGCGGATGCAGCCCTGCCCCATCAGCGCCGCCTGCTGGTCGCCCGCCACGCCGCGGATCGGGATGGCGCGTCCGAGCAGCGACGGTTCCGTCTCGCCATAGTCGCCGGCGCAGTCCAGCACCTGCGGCATCAGGCCCAGCGGCACGCGCAGCATCTCGCCCATCTCGTCGGACCAGGCCTGCCTGCGGATGTCGAACAGCAGGGTGCGCGAGGCGTTGGTGGCGTCGGTGGCGTGGACCGCCTTCGGATTGTCTTGGCCGCCGGTCAGCTTCCAGATCACCCAGGCGTCGATGGTGCCGGCCAGCAGCTCGCCCGCCTCGGCGCGGGCGCGTGCGCCGTCCACATGGTCCAGCAGCCAGGCGATCTTGGTGCCCGAGAAATAGGGATCGAGCAGCAGGCCGCTGATTTCGGTCACCCGGGGTTCGCGGCCGGCCTGGCGCAGATCGTCGCAGGCCCCGGCCGTTCGCCGATCCTGCCAGACGATCGCCTTGTGGATCGGCGCGCCGGTCGCCCGGTCCCAGACCACCACCGTCTCGCGCTGGTTGGTGACCCCGATCGCGGCCACCTCGGACATCGCCCGCCCGGCCTTCTGGACCGCTTCCTTCAGCACCTCCACCGAGGCGGCGAAGATGGCTTCGGCGTCGTGCTCCACCCAGCCGTCGGCCGGATAGAACTGCTCCAGCGGCCGGCCGGCCTCGGCCAGCGCGCGGCCCTTGGCGTCGAACAATATGGCCCTTGTGGAGGTGGTCCCCTGGTCCAGCGCAAGGATCAGCGGATCGGCCATCTCGTCCTCCCGGTATCGTTCTCGTTCAGCATTGCCTGCGGTTTAAACATGTTTTCACCGCCGTCGCCCATGGTGGCGCTCTTGAAAGCCTCACCGACAGAACGGAGGGACGGGCTTGAGTCTCGCGATGAGCAGCGAACGGCTGCTGGAACTCGCCAAGAGCCGCGCGCCCGCGGACCGCGAGCGCCTGCTGCTGGGCATCGTCGAGCTGTGTGACGCCGGTGACGGCGCCGCGGCGATGATTTCGCCTGAGATCCAGGCGCTGCTGAACTCCATCTTCCTGGGCCTGGTGGCCGGCGCCGAGCGGGAAATCCGCAAGCGGCTGGCCGAGAAGCTGTCCAATGTCGACTGGGCGCCGGCGGCGCTGATCAACGTCCTCGCGCTCGACGAGATCGAGATCGCGCGCCCGGTGATCGCCGCCAGCCCCCTGCTGAAGGACGCCGACCTGATCCGCCTGCTGGTCGAGGCCACGGTCGAGCACCAGATCGAGGTCGCCCGCCGCCCGCACCTGGGTTCTTCGGTGGTCGCCGCCATCCTGGACGCCGCCGAACCCGCGGTGATGACGGCGCTGGCCGGCAACACCTCCGCCGAGCTCGGCCCGCCGGAGCTGAAGCGCCTAATCGCCCACGCCCGCGAGATCGCGGCCCTGCGGCCGCCGCTCTCGCGCCATCCCAAGCTGACCGACGACCTCGCCCTGCAGCTCTACGTCTGGGTGGGCCAGGCCCTGCGCGAATCCCTCGCCGACCGCTTCCGGTTCGATCCCAAGCAGATCGAGGCCGCCCTGGCCCGGGCGGTGAAGGAATCCTATTCCGGCGCGCCCGCCAGCCAGGGCTCCGTGGTCATGGCCCGCGACGGCGAGCGCGAGGCGATGGAAAAGAAGCTGATCGAAAAGCTGTACTCCGCCGGCCAGCTGCGCCCGGGCTATCTGGTGCGCGCCCTGCAGGAGGGACGGCTTTCGCTGTTCACCGTGGCCTTGGCGACGCTCGGCCGGTTCGAGGCGTCCCACGTGCAGCGGGTCATCGACAGCGACCGCCCCGAACTGCTGGGCCTCGCCTGCGCCGCCGTCGGCATCGACCGCAGTGTCTTCCCTTCCATTCTGGAGATGATCCGTGGGCTGAACGGCGGCCTGCCCGGCGGGGGGTTGGACGGCGCGAAACGAGCCATCGGCGCCTTTGGCCCCGTCAGCCCCCAGATCGCCGCCACCGCCTTCCGACAGGCCGCGCTGTCCGTTTGACAAGCCGCGCCGCATGACGGCTTCTCCCGAAACAGGGAGAGCAGTCGGGGCAAATCGCGATGAAGATCGCCTTCACCGCCAGTGAGCGTCCAGAGGCGCAGGAGGGCCGCGCGCGGCTGGCCAAGCGCTATGGCGAGGTCCCGGTCAGCGAAGCGGAGGTGATCGTCGCCCTGGGCGGCGACGGCTTCATGCTCGAATGCTTCCACGACCACATGGCCTCGGGCCTGCCGGTCTACGGCATGAACCGCGGCTCGGTCGGCTTCCTGATGAACGACTACAGCGAGGTGGGCCTGGTCGAGCGGATCCAGGCCGCCGAAAAGGCCACCATCCATCCCCTGCGCATGACCGCCACCGACGTCGAGGGCAACACCCACGTGGCGTTGGCGATCAACGAGGTCTCGCTGCTGCGCCAGACCCGCCAGGCGGCCAAGCTGCGCATCTCGATCGACGGCAAGCTGCGCCTCGGCGAACTGGCCTGCGACGGCGCCCTGGTGTCCACGCCGGCGGGGTCCACCGCCTACAACCTCTCGGCTCACGGGCCGATCATCCCCCTGGACGCCAAGGTGCTGGCGCTGACGCCGATCAGCGCCTTTCGCCCGCGGCGCTGGCGCGGCGCCCTGCTCGCCCACACCGCAAAGGTGACCTTCGAGGTGCTGGAAGCGGCCAAGCGCCCGGTCAGCGCCGTGGCGGACAACATCGAGGTGCGCGACGTCATGGACGTGCAGATCGCCGAGGACCGCGACGTCTCGCTGCACATGCTGTTCGACGAGGGCCGCAGCCTGGAAGAGCGGGTGATGGCGGAGCAGTTCTCCGTCTGATCCGCCGGCTTCCCGCCACCGCGACGGCCAAGCTGGAAACCGAGCCAAACCCGAGGCTTACCCACACCGGTTATTAACAGGTTCAGCTTATCCTTCGGCGGTAGTCACTCTGGAGGGCGTCTCGTGAGCCAACAGAACTCGGGTCAAATGATCCAGCCGAACAACGCGCTGCGCCTCAAGGTGGGCGGCGGCCGTCTCGGCGCGATCGATCCGGCGGCGATCGCCAAGGCCGAGGCCGCGCTGAAGAGCCTCGCCTCCAACTTCACCCAGTGGCTGAACGACGAGATCACCAAGCTCGAGGCCGCCCGCCAGAACGTGCGCGCCCTGGGCGTCAGCGCCGAAACCATGGAGAACCTCTATCTCCGCGCCCACGACCTGAAGGGCCTCGGCACCACTTACGGCTACCAGCTGATCACCCGCATCGCCGGCTCGCTGTGCCGGCTGATCGACGACAAGGAAAAGCGCGCCGCCGTGTCGCTGGACCTGGTCGACGCCCACATCGACGCGATCAAGGCCGCGGTGCGCGACGACATCAAGTCGGACGAGCACCCGGTCGGCCGGGTCCTGGTCGAAGAGCTGGAGCGCCGCGTGAAGGCGGCCGCCTAAGCTCTTTCGGGAAAAGACGAATTTCAGGGGTCAGACGGTCGCCGTCTGGCCCCTTTTTCGTGCGCCGATCCTCAGTTGAGCGACGAGACCGATCCGCCGCCGTGGATCGAGGAGTTCACCGCGGGATGGCCGGCGTAGCGGATCTGGCCGCCGCCGAAGATCGAGGCGTCCAGGCTGTTCTGGGCGGCGACATAGATCTTGCCGCCGCCATGGATGCTGGCCTGGGCCGCCTGGGCCGGGACCGTGCGCAGGTCGACGTCGCCGCCGCCGTGAATGAAGGCGTTCACCGCGCTCTGGGCCGGGAAATTCCCTTCGGCGACGATCTGGCCGCCGCCATTGATGCCGGCGCCGTTCAGTTCCGGCGTCTCGATGTCCACCTCGAAGCGGCCATGCCCCCAGCAGAAGCCGTCGCAGGGGCTCATGATCAGCCTGCCGCCGCTGACGTGGAACCGCGCCCGCGCCGGGTCGCCCTCCACCAGCGTCACGCGCTGCGTCGGGCCCTGATGGATGGTGATCTTGCCGCCGCCATGCAGCTCGACGGCGGTGAACCGGTCCACCTTGATCGGGGTCTCCGCGCGGGCGACGACAGGCGCGACGGCGAGCGGCAGGGCCACGACGACAACGGCGGCGGCGAGCAGGCTGGAGAGACGCATCGGCGAAATCCTTCGGTTCGCCCTCAGGACACCAGCCGCGCCGCGCGGGCACAACTTAAGCTTTGGTCATGCTTCCGGGGCGCGGCTCGGCCGGCCTACATCACGTTCTCGAGCGGCTCGGCGACCAGGCCATAGCCCGCGTCCGGCGGCAGGGTCAGGAAGCGGCCGCTTTCGCGCTGCTCGATCTTCGGCAGAACGGTGACCAGGGTGCGGGCCGCGGCGCGGGCCACGGCGTCCTCCGCGCCGACGGCCTCGGCCAGGAGCTGAAGGTTCATCCGCGTCGGGAAGATCACCTTGCGCTGGCCCTCGGCGGCGAGCCGCAGCGCCTCGCCCGGGGCGATCCATTCGGCGTCCACCGTCTCGCGCCCGTCGCAGGCGGCCAGCTGCTCGGCCGGGGCGTTCACCGCATAGAACCAGGTGTCGAACCGCTTGGGCGTCAGCGGCGGGGTGATCCAGCGCGCGAAGACGGTCAGGGCGTCGAGGTCGAGATAGGCGTCGAGGCCGGAGACCACATCGATGAAGCGCGTCGTGCCGGCGTCCACCGCCTGGCGTACCGCCATGGGACAGGCCTCGCCGCTCATTGGCTGGCCGTCGCGACGCCGGGCGAGCAGGATGCCGGCCTCCTCGAACACCTCGCGGATGGCGGCGATGCGCAGGGCGCGCTGGTCGCCGTCGTAGGCTTCCCAGCCGACGGTGTGGGCCTCCCAGTTGCGGTCGTGGTCGCCGGCGTGGCTCTTGCCGCCCGGGAACACCAGGGCGCCCGAGGCGAAGTCGATCTGGTGGTGGCGCTTGACCATCAGCACCTCGAAGGTCGGGTCGTCGCGCAGCAGCAGGATGGTGGCGGCCGGCTTGATCTCGGCCGAAGAAGGCGTCTCGCTCATGGGAGGAGCTTGGGACGGCGACGTCCCGGAAGGCAAGCGGCTTAGGCTTCCGCCTTCAGGGCCGCTTCGTGATCGGCGCGGGCGCCCGCCGAGATCCTGTCCATCTTGTCCAGGAGGTAGTCCACATCCTCGCGCGCCGCCTGAGCCGGCTGGGTCAGGAACCGCTGCAGCATCCGCTCCTGGAAGCGCTCCAGGTCGCGCGCGCCGCCGTCGAACTCCAGGGCGTGATAGGTGTCCACCGCCGCACGGAAGGCCGGGAACAGCCGCGCCGGCAGCCCCGCGCGTTCGTAGATTGCCCGCAGGCCCAGCGGGCCCGCGTCGTGGATCATTAGCCAGGTGCGATGGTGTGGCACCTGGGCCAGCTCCGCCACTCCCCATTCGAAGAAGGTCATCTGCCCCTGCGCCAGGGCGCGCAGCAGCAGCGAGGCGGTGAGGCGTTGCTCGTCGGCCAGATGGGCGCAGAAGGCCTTCACATCGGCCGTGCGGCCGGCCTCGTCCACCAGGTCCGTGATCGCCCGCTCCGCGGCCCCGGACGCCACGGTCAGGGCCAGCTGCGGCGAGATGTTGTGATGGCTGATCAGATGGTCGCGCAACTGGTCGCTGACCAGGGTGACCAGCTTCTCGGCGACCGAGAGCGGCAGGGCGTTGCGGTAGGCCACCGCCGCCAGCACCTTCTCGTGGCTTTCGAAGCGCGCCATCACCTGCTGCAGGGCGCCCTCGGCGAAGTCGGCGTTGTCGTTGGCGCAGGCGGCGGTCACCGCCCGCTCGCCGCCGTGCTCGGCGATGGCGTCGGTGACGGTGGTGGACAGCCGCGGCCGCCGGGCGATGGCCAGCTGGCGCACCGGCCCGCCCAGGCGCACGATGTCGACCAGGTCGGCGTCGGTGAACACCGGCGACCAGTTCAGCATCGGCAGGGAGACGGTCTCGACGTCGCGGGCCAGCTTCAGCGCCACGTCGCGCGGCACCAGCGGGCTATGCTTCAAGGTCACCGCCAGCGCGCGGCGCACCAGTTCGGCGGCGTCGGCGGCCATGACGCGCAGGATTTCGGCGGCGGTCTCGCGGTCGCGCGCCGAGAGCGGCGTTCCGTCGATGGTGCGGCAGAGCTTGTAGGCGGCGGCGGCGCGCAGGTCGGCGGTCGCGCCCTTCACCAGCGTACGGATATCCTCTTCCGTCAGCGCTGAATGCGTTGTCGCCATCGTTCGCCTGATCATCCGCCCCTGAGGCGGGGGTCTTTTCCCTGCCTCTCACGAGTCCAACCCTCGGCGATCATGCTTAACGCCCGGTTAGGACTCGAATCTGTGGATTAGGAATTCCCGCCCCGAGTCCCCTGCTCTACGTTGCGGCCGCTTCAAAAGGCGGGAGGTCGTCGCACGTGCTGCTCCAGGGTCTGAAGGTCGTCGATTTCACCGCCTACATCGCCGGGCCCGGCGCGGCGGCCATCCTGGGCGACTGGGGCGCGGACGTGATCAAGGTCGAGCGGCGCGAGGGCGACACCATGCGCCACGTCTTCGCCGACCTGAAGAACGACATCGGCGCCAACCCGACCTTCGAACTCGACAACCGCGGCAAGCGCGGGGTCGTGCTGGACATCACCAAGCCGGCCGGCCGCGACGCCCTGGCCCGGCTGGCCGAGACCGCCGACGTCTTCCTCACCAACACCCGGCCGGTGTCGCTCAAGAAGTACGGCCTGGACGAGGCCACCCTGCGCAAGGCGAACCCGCGCCTGGTCTACGCGGTGATCACCGGCTACGGCCTGGAAGGGCCGGACGCCCACCTGCCCGGCTTCGACGTCACCGCCTTCTGGGCCCGCTCGGGCATCGGCTACATGACCGCGCCGAAGGGCGTGGAGCCCTTCATGCGCACCTCCGGCATGGGCGACCACTCGACCTCGCTGGCCACGGTCTCGGCCATCCTGGCGGCGCTTTACGAGCGCGAGCGGACCGGGGTCGGGCGCATGGTGCAGACCTCGCTGCTGGCCACCGGGGTCTACCTCTGGGGCTCCGACCTCGCGGTGCAGCTGAAGCTCGGCCGCGTGGCCTCGATCCGGCCGCGGGAAAACCCGATCAACGCGGTCGCCAACCACTTCAAGAGTTCCGACGGCCGCTGGTTCGTGCACAACCCGCGCGGCGGTTCGGGCGGCTGGGAGAAGTTCGTCGCCGTGGCCGGGCGGCCGGAGCTGGCCACCGACCCGCGCTTCGCCGCCGGCAAGGATCGCCGCGCCAACGCCCGCGAACTCGCCGCCGAGCTGGAGGCCGCCTTCGAGAAGCTGCCGTTCGACGAGATCGCGCGCCGGCTGGACGAAGCCGACCTCGTCTGGGCGCCCTTCCAGACCCCCGCCGATGTGGACGCCGACCCCCAGATCGCCGCGGCCGGCGCCTTCGTGGAGGTCGACGACGGCCAGGGCGGGACCTACCGTTCGCCCGCCGCGCCGGCCACCTTCCCGGGCGAGCCGCAGGCGCCGCGCCCACGCGCGCCGCGCCTGGGGGAACACACCCGCGAGGTGCTGGCCGAGATCGGCTATTCGGCGGACGAGATCGAAGCGATCTTCGCGGCCGAGGCTGCGGCCTAATCTGACAAAGGCTTAACTGGCGAGCGTCGACCGATCGCTCGACATTGGCGCAGGACGGGACGCGAGGTCCGTCGCCGATCGGAGTGTTCATGAAGGCCGGAACCACAAGGCGCGACGCCATCACC
>JAFEDM010000321.1 GCA_018241625.1 Pseudomonadota bacterium
AGGCGGATGTTGACCACGTTCAGGCGGTAGAGAAGGTCTTCGCGGAAGGTCCCCTCGCGCACGGCCTGCGCCAGGTCGCGGTTCGAGGTGGCGAGGATGCGGATGTCCACCTTGACCGGCTTCTGGCCGCCGACACGGTCGATCTCGCGCTCCTGGATGGCGCGCAGCAGCTTGGCCTGCAGGCGCGCGTCCATCTCGCTGATTTCGTCCAGCAGCAGAGTGCCGCCGTTGGCTTCCTCGAACTTGCCGATGCGCCGCGCCACGGCGCCGGTGAAGGCGCCCTTCTCGTGGCCGAACAGCTCGCTCTCCAGCAGGTTCTCCGGGATCGCGGCGCAGTTGACGCTGATGAACGGCCGCGATGCGCGGCGCGACTTCTGGTGGACGTGGCGGGCGATGACTTCCTTACCCACGCCGCTCTCGCCGGTGATCAGGATCGAGGCGTCGGACGGCGCGATCTGGTCGGCCATGGCGATCACCGCCTGCATCGACGGATCGCGCACCACCATCGGGCGGTTGTCGTCGGCGACGGCGCTGAGCACCGCGGCGATCAGCTCGGCGTCCGGCGGCAGCGGGATGAACTCCTTGGCGCCGGCCTTGATGGCCCCGGCCGCGCCCGCGGCGTCCGCAGCGACCCCGCAGGCCACCACCGGCACGCGGATCCGCTCGGCCTCGTTGTTGGCGATCAGGCCCGCGATATCGAGCTCGTAGTCGACCATCATCAGGTCGGCGCCCTGACCGGCGCGCAACGCGTGGGTGGCGGCGTCCGTCGTCTCGACGTGACTCACCTTGGCGCCCGCGCTCATCGCCATCTTCACGGCGGTGGACAGTTGCCCGTTCAGTTTTCCGACGACCAGAAGCCGCATCGATCTTCTCCTTCAGGGCGGGCCTTAGGCCGCCGCGTCCTCGCCCTTGATGATTTCCGTCATGGTCACGCCCAGCCGCTCGTCGACGATCACGACCTCGCCGCGCGCCACCAGGCGGTTGTTCACATAGATGTCGATCGCCTCGCCGACCTTGCGGTCCAGCTCCAGCACGCTGCCCTGGGCCAGCTGCAGCAGCTGGGCGACCGAGAGGTTGGCGCGCCCCAGGACCGCGGAGATGTTGACCGGCACGTCGAAGACCGGCTGCAGGTCGGTGGCGCTCTTCTCCTCGTCGCCGATCACCTCGGGCAGCTGGCCCTCGCTGGCGGCGAATTCGTCGAGCTTCAGCTCGGCTCCGGCGGGTGCGTCGGGGGCGTCAGGGGTCTCGGACATCTTACAACTCGGGGCTGTCGGGCGTGGAGGCGCCCGGGATCAGGGGTTCGGCGTGCAGGCCCTCGGCGGCGAGCGCCGCGCGCAGGGCCTCGGCCACACGTTCGGCGGCGGCGGCGGGATCGAAGCTCGCCGAGCCGTCGCCGAAGTCGAGGGTGAAGGCGTTGGGGCCCATGGCGCCGTTCGGGCGCACCTGGATGGCGCCGGAATAGCCGATCGCCTGGGCGGTCTCTTCCAGCACCGCCTGCAGGCCGTCGGCCAGCGCGGGGTCGGCGCTGACCACCAGACGCGGGGCGGCCTCGATCTCGCGGGCCAGGGTCTCGACGGCGGCTTTCACCGGCGCCTGCGGGAAGGCGTCCAGGGCGGCGGCGGCGATGGCCCGGGCGCAGGCCAGCGCCAGCTCGGCCGAGCCCACGCGATGCTCGTGCGCCACGGCGGCCAGGCCGGGCAGCGCCTGCTGGGCGGCGCCCGCGATCAGCGCCAGCGCCTGGGCCTGGAGGTTGGCGATGCTGGCCATGGCGGCGGCCTGGCCGGCGGCCTCGGCCTCGCGCTTGATCTGCTCGACCTCGTCGGCGGTGTAGCTGCGCTTGGGGCGCGGCGCGGCGGCGATGATCCGGCCGGTCGGCTCGAAGACCGTATCGAAGTTGAATTTCTCGAGCGGCTGGCTGGTCATCAGTACACCAGCTCGTCATCGTCGCCGCCGGCGCCGACCAGGACGATCTCGCCCTTGTTGGCCAGGTCCTTGGCGGCCTGCACCATGGCCATCTGGGCCTGCTCGACCTCGCGCAGGCGCACGGGGCCCATGCTTTCCATGTCCTCGCGCATGATCTTGGCGGCGCGCTCGCTCATGTTGGAGAAGAACATGTCGCGCAGGGCGTCCGAAGCGCCTTTCAGCGCCAGCGCCAGCTGGTCCTTCTCGACCGTGCGCAGCAGGGTCTGCACGCCGCCCGGGTCGAGCTTGTTCAGATCCTCGAAGACGAACATCAGGGCGCGGATGCGCTCGGCGGCCTCGCGGTTGCGCTCTTCCAGGGCGGTGATGAAGCGGGTCTCGGTCTGGCGGTCGAAGGCGTTGAAGATGTCCGCCATCATCTCGTGGCTGTCGCGCTTCGAGGTGCGCGCCAGGTTGGACATGAACTCGGTGCGCAGGGTCTGCTCGATCTTGTCGAGGATCTCGCGCTGCACCGGCTCCATGCGCAGCATGCGGGTGACGCATTCCAGCGCGAAGTCCTCGGGCAGGCAGGTCAGCACGCGCGCGGCGTGCTCCGACTTGATCTTCGAGAGCACCACCGCGACGGTCTGCGGGTATTCGTTCTTCAGATAGTTGGCGAGCACCGCCTCGTTCACGTTGCCCAGCTTGTCCCACATGGTGCGACCCGCGGGACCGCGGATCTCCTCCATGAGGGTGTCGACCTTGTCCTCCGGCATGATGGAGGCCAGCAGCTTCTGGGTCAGCTCCACCGAACCGGTGATCGAGCCCGCGCCCATGCCGGAGACGAACTCGACCAGCAGGTCCTCGACCACGGACGACGTCACCTGGCCCAGGCCGGCCATGGCCTGGGAGATGATCTTGATCTCTTCCTCGTCGAGGCCGCGCCAGACGCTGGCGTGATCCTCGCCCAGCGCCAGCAGCACCACCGCGGCCTTTTCCCGCCCGGTCAGCTTGCTCGCGTCGGCGATGCCCTTGGGAGCCTTGGCCATGACCTACGCCTGCTCGTGCAGCCAGCCGCGGATGATCGAGACCGATTCATCCGGGTGCTTGTCGACGAACTCGGCCACCCGCTTGACGGAGCTGGCCTTCACCTGGCCCTCGATGCGGGCGATGTCGATCTTCTGCTCCAGCCCATCGGCGCCGGGCGCGGGCAGGGCCATCTGCTGGCCGGTGACCGGATCGACGGTGATCTGCATCGGCTGGCCGTCGGCGCTGGTCACCACGCGGGTCGCCCCGCCGCCGGCCAGCATCGGCAGGCCGCCGCCGCCACTGCCCATCGCGCCCTTCAGCAGTGGGCGGACGATGAACAGCATCATCAGGATGGCGACCACGGCCAGAACACCCAGTTCGGCGGCGCGCATGATGTCGTTCTTGTCGAAGCCCATCAGCGGGCTGGCGGTCGAGACGCCTTCCTGATCGTCGGGGGCCGGGAACTTGACGTTGATGACCTGGACCTGATCGCCGCGGTCCTTGTCGAAGCCGACGGCGGTCTGCACCAGCTGCTGGATCTGGGCCATCTCGGCGGCCGAGCGGGCCGTGTAGGCGCCGGGCTTGCCGGTCTTCTTGTCGGCCGGGCCGTAGACCCCGTCGACCGCCACCGCCACCGAGATCTTCTTCACGGCGCCGGGCTGGCGCACCTCGGTGGTGACCGTCTTGCTGATCTCGTAGTTGGTAGTGGATTCCTGCTTGCCGCTGGCGTTGGAGCTGTCGCCCGACCCGTCGACGGTCGAGGCGCCCGGCACCTTGGCGGCGGCGGAGGCCTGGGTCGGCGCTCCGGCCTGGGTGTCCTTGGAATTCTCGTCGGTGGTGGACTCCGAGCGGACGACCTGGCCGTCCGGGTTGAAGTCCTCCTTCTGGGTGGTGACCTGCGCCAGGTCGACGTCGGCGGTGACGTTGACGCGCGCCTTGCCGGCGCCGACGATCCCTTCCACCAGCGTCTTCACCTGCTTGGCGATGCGCTGCTCGACCTCGGTCTTGCGACCGTCCGCTTCGGCGGCGTCGCCGGTGACGCCGCCCGAAAGGGTCTTGGCGTGCTGGTCGATGACGGTGACGCGGTCGGGCTTCAGGTTCGGCACCGCGCCGGCCACCAGGTTCTGCACGGCCCGCACCTGGTCGGCGCCCGGCTCGCGGCCGCCGACGCCCAGGGTCACCGAGGCGCTGGGCTGCTCGCTCTCGTCCTCGAACAGCTGGCGCTTGGGCAGCACCAGGTGGACGCGGGCGGAGCTGATGCCGTCGAGGCTGCGGATGGTGCGCCCCAGCTCGCCCTCGAGGGCGCGCTGGCGGTTGAGCTGCTGGACGAAGTCCGTCTGGCCCATGGCGCTCGTGTTGTCGAAGATCTCGTAGCCGACGCTGCCGGCGGTCGGCAGGCCCTTGGAGGACAGCATCAGTCGTGTGGAGGCGACCTGGTCGCGCGGCACCAGGATGGTCGAGCCGTCGCCCTTCACCTCATACTTGATGCCGCCCTGGTCCAGGGCCGCGGTGATCGAGCCGGCTTCCTTGAGGTCGAGGTTGGAATAGAGCAGGGCCTTCGGCTGGCCCAGGCCCATGGTCACCGCGAACAGGGCCGCCGCGACGCCCGCGCCGATGCCGAGGATGGCGGCCAGACGGCCGATCCCGAACCTCTGAAGCGCAGCCACGAACTGGTTCAACGCCTTGCGTCCTTCCAACCCACACCGAGAGCGGCCCGAGCAAGATTTGCCGAGCGCTAGGCAGGTTTTTCCCAGTGGTTGGTAAACGCGAGGTTTAGCCGGAGCCGTTTCGCGGCCGGAATGCGCTACGGGCGATTACGTAGTCGCGGCTTCTTTTCCCCTGTGGCGCGGCCGAAAGCGAAGGGAGGCTGCTAGGTGTTCCAGGGGCTCAGGCCGCCCAGGGCGCCGAGCTCGACGGCGAAGGTGATGTAGACCACGACCGTGAAGGTGAAGGCCGCCTTGCGCAGCTGGGTCCAGCTGTCGACGCGCCGTCCACCGCGCCAGATCGCCGGCAGGGCCACCAGGGTCGCCACCGTCAGTCCCGACGCCACCAGGGCCGCGGCGGAGGCGATGACCACCGAGAAGCCGGGCCAGCCGTACATGACCTCGGCCTCGTCGCCGGTCTTGCTGAGGAAGATCCCGAACAGGCCGAAGGCGGTCAGCCACAGCACGGCCTGGATGGTCTGCACCAGGCTGGCCCGGCTCTGGATCTGGTTCTGGCGGAACTCGCGGCGGTTGCGCAGCGGCACGCCCGCCAGGGTGGCGGCCGCGCAGAGCCCTGTCAGCACCGCCAGCGCGATCAGGGTCCGCGGCTGCGGCCACAGGCCGGTCTTCACATAGGCCTTGGTCCCATTGGCCACGTGGAAGGCGCGCGCGCCTTCGTCGCCCATGTCGAAGGCCAATCGCTCGTCGCCCTGAGTCGCGATGAAGCGGCCCTCGTCCGGCGCGCCCTCCGGCGTCCAGGTCTTCACGCCCGTCTGCTCGCTGGTCACCAGCCGCCCATCGTGGGTGACGCTGACCTTGATCCCGCCGGTCAGGCGGTCGACGAAGCCTTCCAGTCCGGAATAGGCGCGGCGCGTCGTCAGGTAGTAGCCCTCGAAATCGCCGGCGCGCTGGACCAGCTCGGGCGAGCCCGGCCGCGGGAACGGCTGCGGCGGCGCATAGAAGTGTTCGACGATGCGGTCGGGCAGGCGCGTCACCAGCGGCCGGCCGGTGTTGGTGTTGGTGCTGATGAAGATCCCCAGATTGAGGTCCGGAACCACCACCATGTTCGAGAAGAAGCTGAGCGTCGCCCCGCCGTGACCGTAGCCGCGATGGCCGCCCGGCAGGTCGAAGACCATCAGGCCGTGAGCCCAGCCGTTGACGCCGACCGGCGTCTTGCGCAGCGGCGTGTGGAACGCCTCGGCCGTCGTCGGGCCATAGACGACCGCGCCGTTCAACTGGCCGCCGCCCAGCATCATCAGCATGTACCTGGCCATGTCGCCGGCGGTGGACGAGGCGGCGCCGGCCGGCGCGATCTGCTCGATGAATTCGTAGTCGCGCCGGTGGAAGCCGAGCGGCGTCCAGCGATAGCCGTCGGAGACGTCGGCGGCGAGCGCGGCGGGCATGGGCGCCGGCAGGCCCGCCTTCGGCGGATGCGGTTCGCGGAAGGTCGTGTGACCCATGCCCAGCGGGTTCAGGATCTCGTCCTCCACCACCCGCTCGTAAGGCTTGCCGGATGTCCAGGCGACCGCTTCGCCGGCGAGCGCCGCGCCATAGTTCGAATAGCTGGAGACCGCGCCGGGGGCACGGACCCGCTTCGGCCGCTCCTGACGCAGGTAGAGGTCGAGCGGGCGCACCCGGTCGAAGTTGCGTTCGAACAGCTGGCCGAACGCCCGGTCCTCGAACCCGGCGGAATGGTCCATCAGGTTCGCCACCCGCACCGGCTGGTCGGCATAGCCCTGGTCCTTCACCTGAGCCTTTTCCGGCAGGTAGAGGTTCACGGGCTGGTTCAGGCGGATGCGGCCGGCCTCGACCTCCTTCATCACGGCGATCCAGGTGAAGGTCTTCGAGATCGAGCCGAGGCGGAACAGGGTGCGGTCCGGGTCCACGGGCCGGTCCGGGCCGAGGCTGGAGAAGCCGTAGCCCTTCTTCATCACCACCTGGCCGTTCTGGACGACCGAGACCGTGGCGCCGGCGATGTGCTCGCGGCCCATGGCGTCCTTCACCATCCCGTCGATGAAGGCCTCCAGCTCGGCCGGCGGAATGGCCTGGCCGGGCGCGAGGCGGCCGCTGGGCGCCGGTGCGGCCGCCGGCTGCGGCGGCGCG